>NZ_JABELD010000074.1 GCF_018853445.1 Acidithiobacillus concretivorus | reverse complement strand
GGAACACCCTGTCACAAATAGCCATGCGCGCGGGGGTCAGTGTTCAGCAGATGAAGCAGTGGAATCATCTGCGCTCCGCGCGTGATCTGCAGGCAGGTCAGCAGTTGGTGGTTTATGGGGGGCATCATCTGGAAAACGCCACTTATAGCCAGCCAGCCAATCACGCTCTGGTGGTTCACTCCGGGAATACCCTTTCGGGACTGGCGCAGCAGGCTGGCGTCAGTGTTCAGGACCTGATGCGCTGGAATCATATCCATTCGGCCAATGATCTGCAGGTGGGAGAACATCTCACCGTTTACGGAGGTCATGCCACTCCCGTTTATACGGCAGCACGCCAGCAAAGACAGTTGACGGTGCGCCCCGGCGAAAGTCTCTGGCAAATTGCGCAGCGGGCTGGTGTGGGGATCACCGCTATTGCTCATGCGAACCACCTGACCGAGCAATCCGTCATCCATCCGGGTCAGGTCCTGAATATTCCTTCGGAAACCGCCGTAGCGGCTATTAGTGCCCGCCAGGAACGCGCTGCCACCCAGCCGCGCGCAGCGACTTATATTGTTCGCAAAGGCGACACGCTCTGGCAAATTGCCCAGCAGTACCATGTGCAACCCAAGTCTCTCATCCAATGGAACCACCTGGCCTCTGCCAGCGACATTCAGCCGGGCTCACGTCTCACTATTTATACACGCTAAGCAGCACACAGGAGGTTTTATGGGTTTCATGACCGGCAAAAAGGCGCTCATCGTTGGCGTAGCCAATGATCGTTCCATTTGTTGGGGAATCGCGCAGGCCATGCATCGTCAGGGAGCCGAAGTGCTGTTGACCTATCAGGGCGAGCGCACCAAAAGCCGGGTAGAAGAACTGGCTGGACAAATCGGCGCGCCGGAACCCCTGGAACTGGATCTGATGGATGAACAGCAATTGCAGGCCGCCATGGAACGCGTCCAGTCACTATGGGGTGGCGTCGACATCGGTATCCACGGCGCAGCTTTTGCGCCCAAGGAAGAACTCAGCGGCAGCTATCTGGACGCCACCACCCGCGATGGCTTCCGTATTGCCCATGAAGTTTCTTCCTACAGCTTCACCGCCATGGCCAAAGCCATGCACCCTTTGATGCAGGGCCGCCAAGGCGCTTTACTGGCGCTCAGCTATCTCGGCGCCGAACGGGCCATGGCCAACTACAATGTCATGGGCCTGGCCAAGGCCAGCCTCGAAGCCAGCATTCGTTACCTGGCTTATTCTCTGGGCAGTGATGGCATTCGTGTCAACGCTATTTCCGCAGGTCCTATTCGGACTTTGGCAGCCAGCGGAATCAGTGAATTCCGCAAAATCCTCGACCACTATGCGGAGCATGCTCCCCTCCACCGCAATGTCACCCAGGAAGAAGTGGGCAACACGGCGGCCTTCCTCTGCTCCGACCTGGCCTCAGGCATCACCGGCGAAATTACTTACGTCGATGCCGGCTTCAATACCGTCGGCTTTTAACGCGAAGGCAATCAACCACTACGGGGCATGGCCTTGTCGACCTCCGCCAACATTTCCTCAAAGCTTTTGGCGAAGGCGGCCAGCCCTTCCTGCTGTAATTGCTCAGCCACACTGTCCATGTGAATACCCAGCGACTCCAGTCCGGCCATGACTGCCTGTGCCGCGTCCAGATCCTCACTCACCCGATTCGCGATATGGCCATGATCACGCAGTTTGTTCAGGGTTTCATCCGGCAAGGTATTGATCGTTTCCGGCCCCATCAACGGTTCGACATAAAGTAAGTCCGAGTACTCCGGGTTTTTCGTGCTGGTACTGGCCCAGAGCAAATACTGCGGACGCCCACCGGCCTTGGCCAACTCCGCGAAGCCGTCCCCATGGAAGGTCTCCTGATAGACCTTGTAAGCAACCTTGGCCATGGCCACTGCGGCCTTGCCGCGCAAAGCCAGAGCCTCTGCTGTCGCAATTTTTTCGAGCTGCTGATCAACGAGGGTATCTACCCGCGACAGGAAAAGGCTGGCAACCGCCTTGACCCGGCGGGGGTCGCCGCCGTGCTTTACCCAATGCGCCAAGCCCTGTTGATAAGCCGCAAAAACCTGGTGGACATGTTCCAATCCGAACATGAGGGTGACATTGACTGAAATACCCTCGCCTATCAGCGTAGCCAGTGCCGCAATACCCTGGGGCGTCGCGGGAACCTTGATCAACAAATTGTCGCGCTGCACCAATCCCCGCAGACGGCGGGCTTCAGCAACCGTCGCTGCTTCATCATGCGCCAAACGCGGAGATTCCTCCCAGCTCACCCAACCATCATCGCCACCACTTTCATGATGCACCGGCCGCAAAAGATCGCAGGCCATCTGCAAATCCTGCAAAACGAGCTGTTCATAAAGTCGTTCGGCAGATTCTGCAGCTTGCCGCAAATCATCCTGATAGTAGGGACTGGAATGAATGGCTTTCTGAAAAATGCTGGGATTGGAGGTAACCCCACTAATACCATCTGCGCTGATATATTTTCTGAGAACATCATCGTGAATCAGTGTTCTCGACAAATTATCCAGCCAGGTGCTTTGACCCACCTCTTTGTGCAACGCCCGTAAATCTGTTGTCATCCTTCCATCTCCCCGGAAATCACTGCAGAAACCCGTTTGGCTATCCCAGACTGCTCACACAATCCTCTTCATGCTGTTTATTGTAGTTCAAGCCCAGAGAAGATGCTGAGACCAAGCAAGATTCCCCTATTGCGGCACGGACCGAAGCGGTCTAATATTCATACCTAGCCCTCTCATTTAAGGACGGCCATATCATGAAAATCATCAAGAACATGAACAGTACCGAGCGTTGGCTGCGCCTTTACTTTGGCGCCATCATTTTTCTCATCTATTTCGTCAATCCCTTCCCCTATCGAGAATGGACCTTTTCGGGACTTCTCCTCATAGCAACGGGGGTTTTCGGCTATTGCCCGGTGTATTCCTTCCTCAAAAAAACCCGGAAACCGGAAAACCTGTCACAGTAAGCAGGCAAATCTCATAAAAAGCTCTCCACTTGAGGGATTCTCGCCCCATCCTGTACGAACGCGTCCCAAGGCTTTATGATTTGCCTTTAATTTTTCATAAAATCACTGACAATGGCACTCATCGTACAAAAATTTGGTGGAACATCTGTGGGCAGTCCCGAGCGCATTCGCGCGGTTGCCGAAAAAGTCATGGCTACCCATCGGGCCGGGCATCAGGTTGTGGTCGTGGTATCGGCCATGTCTGGCGAGACCGATCGCCTTTTGCAACTGGCGCGGGCCATGGCGGCCCACCCTACCGAGCGTGAACTGGATACCCTGCTGAGCACCGGAGAACAGGTGACTATTGCACTGTTGTGCATGGCTTTAGAAGAGATGGGCCAAGCGGCGCAATCTTTTACCGGCACGCAGGTAGCCATTACCACGGATTCTGTCCATACCAAGGCGCGCATTGAACATATTGATGATCACAAAATCCGTTCAGCCCTCGAATCCGGGAAAATCGTCGTGGTTGCCGGTTTCCAGGGCGTCGACCTGCATGGCAATATTACCACTTTGGGACGGGGCGGATCGGACACCACCGCCGTCGCATTGGCGGCTGCCCTGCGCGCCGATGAATGTGATATTTTTACTGATGTAGATGGCATTTACACAACGGATCCGCGCGTGGAGTCGAGAGCGCGGCGCCTTGATCGTATTACTTTTGAAGAAATGCTTGAAATGGCAAGCCTCGGCGCAAAGGTACTGCAGACGCGCTCTGTTGAGTTTGCCATGAAGTACAATGTTCCTGTTCGGGTCTTGTCGTCTTTTCAGGATGGGCCCGGCACCCTGGTTACCAATGAGGAAAATTCTGTGGAAGCTCCCCGCGTCTCTGGCATCGCCTTCTCCCGTAACGAAGCCAAACTCACCATGATTGGCGTTCCTGATCACCCTGGTATTGCCCATTCCATTCTGGGACCCGTCTCAGAAGCCAATATCAACGTGGACGTTATTCTGCAGAATATTTCCGAAGCCGGTAAAACAGATTTCACCTTTACGGTGGATCGCAATGAATACGCCCAAGCCAAGGATATTCTGAGCGCTGTGGCTCAAAAACTGGAAGCGGAAGATGTGCGGGGCGACGACCACATTGTCAAGGTGTCAGTAGTAGGCGTCGGCATGCGTTCCCATGCGGGTATTGCCGCCACCATGTTTGCCACCCTGGGCAAGGAAAACATCAACATTCAGATGATTTCCACCTCGGAAATCAAGATTTCTGTGGTCATCGAAGAAAAATATCTGGAACTGGCGGTGCGGGCTCTGCACGCCGCCTTCAACCTGGATGGGGAGGCCCCGGTATAATGGCACTCATGAACAATTATGCACGCCTGCCCGTGGCTTTCAGCTGGGGGGAAGGCGTGTGGCTTTACGACAGCGAGGGACGGCGTTATCTGGATGCCTTGGCGGGTATTGCGGTAGTGGGTCTGGGTCATTGCCACCCTGCCGTCACTCAGGCCATTCAGTCACAAGCGGGCACCCTGCTGCATACATCCAATCTCTACCAGATTCCCTTGCAGGAAAAGCTGGCCGATAGCCTCTGCCGCCTCAGCGGTCTGGATGCTGCCTTTTTCTGTAATAGTGGCGCTGAAGCCAACGAAGCAGCCATCAAAATGGCGCGCCTCCACGGCCATCAGAAAGGTATTGCCGAACCACAGATTCTGGTATTTACCCAGGCTTTTCATGGCCGCACTCTGGCGGCGCTGACAGCGACAGGCAATTTCCGCATTCAGGAAGGCTTCGCACCACTGGTACCCGGTTTTGTGCGGGCTCCTTATGGCGACAGCAGCACAGTCAGAGGACTGATTGCCGCCAATCCGGCCATTGCCGCCATTCTGGTTGAGCCCGTGCAGGGTGAGGGCGGCGTGCGCCCTGCTCCCGAAGGATTTTTAGCGGAACTACGCAGTATTTGTGACACCCACGGACTGCTGCTCATGCTCGACGAAGTCCAAACCGGCATCGGTCGAACTGGTAATTTCTTTGCCTATCAACAGCTTGACGGTGTGGTTCCGGACGTGCTCAGCCTGGCCAAAGGCCTGGGAAACGGGGTTCCCATTGGCGCCCTGCTTGCCCGCAAAGCGGCAGCGGACTTGTTTGGACCCGGTAAGCATGGCACGACTTTCGGGGGTGGCCCCCTGGTCTGTGCTGCCGCCCAGGCGGTACTCGACACCATGGAAAACGCCAACATTCCTGCTCAGGCAGCTAAAATGGGGGCACTGTTGCAGCAGAAACTGCGTCATGCCCTGGCGCAGCATCCACAGGTTCAGGATATTCGCGGCATGGGCTTAATGGTCGGTATTGAGCTGGCGCAAAAACCCGAACGTCTAGTTGAGCGTGCTCTGGAAGCAGGATTACTGATTAATGTCACTGCGGACAAAGTCATTCGGCTATTACCACCACTCATTATTTCTGAATCGGAAATAGATCTGCTGGTTGCCGGGATCGTCCGACTACTGGAACCCACATCATGAAACTACGCCACTTTCTCAGCCTCGCCGATCTCAGCCAAGCCGAACTCAAGACCTTGCTGGACCGTGCTATTGCTCTCAAGCACATGCAGCGCCAGGGTGAACGGTACATGCCCTTTACCGGGCGGACTCTGGCCATGATTTTTGAAAAGTCCTCTACCCGGACCCGGGTTTCCTTTGAGACGGGTATGGCGCAACTGGGCGGACATGCCCTTTTCCTCTCGCCACGCGACACCCAACTGGGTCGCGGCGAAAGCATTGAAGACACCGCCCGGGTAATTTCACGGATGGTAGACATGGTCATGATCCGCACTTTCAGTCATGACAACCTCAAGCTTTTTGCCGCAGCCTCCAGAGTGCCCGTCATCAATGGTCTTTCCGATGACCACCACCCCTGCCAGTTGCTTGCTGATCTCATGACCGCCACCGAACACTGGGGCACACTGGAAGGACGGAGAGTTGCCTATGTAGGAGATGGAGCCAACAACATGGCCCATTCCTGGATGGAGGCCGCACGCATTTTCAATTTCAGCCTGCGTATCGGCAGCCCTGCTTCCTATGCGCCCAGCGCCGACATGCTGGCAACCGGGGGAGAATATGTCACCGTTCTTCATGATCCCTTATCAGCAGTGGAAGGTGCCGACCTGGTGGTAACGGATGTCTGGACCAGCATGGGCCAGGAACAGGAGGCCGAGCAGCGCCGTGCCATTCTTCAGGATTTTCAGGTGAATCACGCCCTCATGGCTGCTGCTGCGCCTGGCGCTTTGTTCATGCACTGCCTTCCTGCACATCGCGGAGAAGAAGTCAGCGCCGATATTATGGATGGTCCCCTTTCTGTCGTCTGGGAAGAGGCGGAAAATCGCCTGCACGCCCAGAAGGCGCTCATGGAATTTTTATTTGGCATCGGCCCTGTGGCCGCCTTGCAAGGAGCTTCTTAAATGGTCAAAAAAGTCGTTCTCGCCTACTCAGGGGGTCTCGATACCTCAGTCATTCTCAAATGGCTGCAAGATCAATATCAATGTGATGTCGTCACCTTCACGGCAGATATTGGTCAGGGTGAAGAAGTAGAGCCAGCCCGTATCAAAGCAGAAAAGCTCGGTGCCAAGGAAATATTCATTGACGACCTCCGTCAGGAATTTGTCCGCGATTATGTATTTCCCATGTTTCGCGCCAATACCATCTATGAAGGTGAATACCTGCTGGGGACTTCCATTGCCCGGCCCCTTATCGCCAAGCGCATGGTGGAAATTGCCGCCGAAGTGGGTGCTGATGCCGTTGCTCATGGAGCCACCGGCAAGGGCAACGATCAAGTCCGCTTTGAACTGGGTGCTTACGCCCTGAACCCGGCCATTAAGGTCATTGCCCCCTGGCGGGAATGGGACCTGAACTCCCGTGAAAAGCTCCTCAAATATGCCGAAAAACATGGCATCCCTGTGGAAAAACACGGTAAAAAGTCGCCCTACTCCATGGATGCCAATCTTCTGCATATCTCCTATGAAGGCGGCATTCTGGAAGACCCCTGGGCGGAGGCCGAAGAGAGCATGTGGCGCTGGACTACAGCGCCTGAGAAAGCCCCGGATCAACCCCGCTACTTGGAAATCACCTATGCACATGGTGATCCCATCGCGGTGGACGGTGAATCCCTCAATCCTGAGCAATTATTGGCGCACCTCAATACCGTAGGTGGCGAGCATGGCGTCGGCCGTCTGGATATTGTCGAGAACCGTTATGTCGGCATGAAGTCGCGGGGCTGCTATGAAACGCCTGGCGGCAACATATTACTCAAGGCCCATCGCGCCATTGAATCCATTACCCTCGATCGGGAAGTCGCGCATCTCAAGGATGAGCTGATGCCCCGCTATGCCAGCATTGTCTACAATGGCTTCTGGTGGAGTCCGGAACGCCGCGCTCTGCAGACCCTGATTGACCAGACCCAGCGACTGGTGAATGGCGTAGTTCGGGTTAAACTCTACAAGGGAACCTGCAGTGTAGTCGGCCGCAAGTCTCAGGAAAGTCTGTTTGATCCCCGCATTGCCACCTTCGAAGATGATGCCGGTGCCTATAATCAGAAAGATGCAGAAGGATTCATCAAACTCAATGCCCTGCGTCTGCGGATTGAAAAACGCTTGCAGGGGTAGTACATCTCTGGACAAAACCGCACAGTAACCTGTGCAAGGAGCGTCAAATGCGTCTTTTACATACCATGCTGCGGGTGAGCGATTTGGATCGCTCCATCCAGTTTTATACCGAAGTCCTCGGCATGCATCTGTTACGCCGCAAAGATTATCCCGATGGCAAGTTTACCCTTGCTTTTGTCGGCTATCAGGAGGAAAGCGCTGGAGCCGTCATTGAGCTGACCTACAATTGGGGCGTAGATCATTACACACTCGGTGATGCCTTCGGGCATATTGCCCTGGAAGTGGAAAATGCCGCTGCGGCATGCGATGCCATTCGTGGGCGGGGTGGCAAAGTGGTGCGCGAAGCAGGACCTATGAAACACGGCAGTACCATCATTGCCTTTGTGGAAGATCCTGACGGTTACCGCATCGAACTCATTGAGCACAAACAATAAGTTACGGCGCTTTATGGCTCATTCCATAGAGCTTTTCCACCCATATCCTCTAAATATTGAGCATGCAGGGCAGTTTCTTCCGCAGTAGCGCGAATGACCCGCAAATTCGGGCGAGACCGCGTTGCCACCGTGCCACTATTCAATTGAGCAGATTGCGCAGAAGCCGCAGAATCTCGGGAAGACGCCGTTCCCGAATGCTCCTCTGAAGCATTCAACAAGCCCATCATATCCACCTGCCCCCCCGTCATGCCGAGGTAGACCTTGGCCAGGATTTCGCAATCCAGCAAAGCGCCGTGCAGCTCACGGTGACTATTGTCGACATTATATCGTCGGCACAGGCTGTTCAGGTCATTTTTCTGCCCGGGATGACGACGACGGGCATCCACCAAGGTATCCATAACTTTATGATTCAGCGGTGCTTTTTCAATCTGTCTGAGTTCATGGTTCAAAAATCCCAGATCAAAGGGCGCATTGTGAATAATCAGCTCTGCGTCACCCAGATAGTTCAGAAATGTCTCAGCCACTTCGGCGAATAATGGTTTATCTGCAAGAAACGCATCGGTGAGACCATGCACGCGCAGGGCTTCAGGATCACTGCTACGCTGGGGATTGAGGTACTGCTGGTAATTATTCCCCGTCACACGGCGATCCAGCAACTCTACCGCGCCAATTTCAATGACCCGATGACCCTGTTTCCAGTCAATACCCGTCGTTTCTGTATCCAGCACCACCTGTCTTAAAGCCATCCCTCCCCCTCTTCATACTGTTGACTTGCGCCGTATTGATCCATGACCTGATTCAACAGGGCATCGACTTTTTCATTCTCAATATGACCGGAGTGCCCGCGCACCCATTCCCATTCTACCTGATGGGGAGCAGAGGCTTTTACCAGAAGCTCCCAGATATCCTGATTTTTGACCGGGTCCCCACCCGCCGTGCGCCAGCCGCGCCGTTGCCAACCTGGCAACCACTGGGTCATGCCATCCCGCAAATATCGGGAATCACTGATCACGCGAACCCGGGTTGGACGTTTCAGGGCTTCGAGACCACGCAGAGCCGCCGTCAATTCCATGCGGTTGTTGGTGGTTTCCGGTGCGAATCCCCAGAGCACCTTCTCCTGTGTTTCGCGCCGCAACCAGGCGCCCCAGGCGCCAATACCGGGATTACCCCGACAACCTCCATCCGTAAACAATTCCACAATTTTATCTGTCATCATCCCAAGTCCGATTGATCATAAGCTGCCGGGGCTTCGGATCTGACTTTACAACGCTCCCGACGCATTTTTACGGGGGTAGCCAAGCCGACCAAAGGTCGCTCAGGATCACGGCGTTGAGCCAGCAGTAAATAAGCGTTTGCACCCGCTGGCCACCAACGGTCACCCATGAGCTCCATCCAATGCGCATTTTTTTCTAAACCCGGCAGGGTATACTGAAAGTAGCGCCCTTCTTTCAGAGTAAAATCCTGATTTTCGAGCAGGGTACGCAACTTCCCTAAGGGCAGAAAAGGACGCCGCCACGGCCAGGCCCGATCCCGCCGCCATAAACGCCAGCGGCGCATAAAGCTCAAGCTACCCCCGGGATTAAAATCCATGATCAATACATGACCTTCAGGGCGCAGCACCCGCCAGCATTCGTCCAGCACCGCTTCAGGATCGCTCATTCGACTTAAACAAAAGGGAACAATAACCAGATCAAAGCGCATGGGCGCAAAAGGCATATCCGGACAGGCCCCGCAAACCTGCAAATAAGCTTCCGGTGGCAATGCGGCTCCATCATTGAGCAATACCCAGGTTCGTTCGGTGCCTGGAGGTATTCCCCAAAACAGCGGTTGCCCCAGTTGCAAAACCGTTTCTGGCTGCAAACGCTCAATCCAGCGTGGAAGAATATCCCGAGCCCGATCCAGCAGCAGACGTCCGGCACCACTATCCCACCACACAGCAGCCCGCTGTTCTTGCGGTCGGCTAAGACGTCCCCGCCCCGGCATTTCAGTAAAACCGCCTCAACATGACAAAATACCCAAGTGTGCGTGACCCCAACCGGCTCCCATAGTAGGCTTATGGTAACTCGCTTGCCCTGAGAACCAAACATGTCTGTGCATTTCATTCCTGCATTTGCGGATAACTACATTTATGTGCTGGAAAGCAGCGCCGGTGTCTGGATTGTCGATCCCGGCGACGCCGAACCGGTTTTTCAATGGCTTGCGCCCAGACAGATAGTGCCAACTGCCATACTCTGCACGCATCATCATGCCGACCATACCGGGGGCGTAGCTGCCCTCGCCGGTCATTTCCGCATTCCTGTCTACGGTGCCAATGACCGGATACCGGCCCTGACTCATCCCGTTGCTGCTGGAAAACTAACCATTGGCTCGGCAGAAATCCAGGTCATGGAAGTTCCGGGTCATACCCGGGATCATCTAGCTTATGTCTGGGATGCATCCCTGTTTTGCGGAGACACGCTTTTTGCTGCAGGCTGTGGACGAATATTTGAAGGCACTTCCGAGATGTTGTTCCATAGCTTGCAGCAGCTCGCCGCGTTACCTCCGGAGACAGCAGTGTACTGCGCCCACGAATATACCCAGAATAATTTGCGTTATGCAGCTTTGGTGGATCCTGGCAACCCGGTTGTTCAGGAAAGACAAATACAAGCCCAAAAGCAGCGCGAGAGTGGACAACCCACCTTGCCGTCCAGCATTGCTCTGGAACGCGCCAGCAATCCTTTTCTGCGCTGTGCTGATCCTGCGCTCATTGCCAGTGCCCGGCAATTTGACCCCCTCAGCGGCAGCACGGCATTATCTGTATTTACCACTTTGCGACTCTGGAAAGACCAGTTTTCCTAAGTCTTACGGAGGGAGGGTAAACAGCGCATTTCCAGGCGTTGTTCCCAGGCTTCGCGCAAAACCCGACGTACGGCTTCTGCATCCACAAGCTCCAGTTTCTGCAACGACTGCTCCGCCGAATGAAGGCGGCCCAGATAAAGCCATTGGCGAGCCAGCCGACTCATACGCACTTCGGCATCTTCCTGTCCGAGCAACAACTGAATACGCAAGCTGCGTTTTGCCCAGAGCATATCGCTCGAACTGGGCCCCTCAAGCAGTAAGCTAGTCAGCACTTCGGACATCGCCTTGCCGGCTTCATGGGCTTTATCTTCCGGGGTCGCTACATACAACGACCATTCGCCACAGTCGCGCAACGCATCCAGATGGGAAAATACCTGATACGCCAATCCGCGCCTTTCCCGGAGTTCCCGGAATAAATAAGAGGCGGTGCCTCCCCCCAGAATGGCATTGGCCACAACATGAGCGAGATAGTCTTCTGATTCGACGGAACAAGCTGGTGCCATCCAGACCAAATGCGCCTGACGGGCTTCTGAACGGCGCAGATTTTTTTTACCAGGCTGAAAGCGGGGGGGCAAACCATTTTGCGGGGAGGCCGGACGACGCGCTTCCGGAAAGGCATGCTGCACCCATCCACACAAACGTTCATGATCCACATCACCCACTGCCGTAACAATCAGGGGCGATTCGGCCAGCACTCGCTCATGATAGGCCTGTATGCGTTTACGGCTGGCTGCACGAATACAGCTGGCCTTGCCCAATACGGGCCAGGCCAGAGGGTGCTCTCCCCATATTTCCAACAAGGCCCGTTCCTGTACCCAGTCTTCCAGATCCTCGGCAGCCATGGCGGCTTCCTGGGCGACTACCTGTTTTTCCAGACGTAAATCCGCGTGATCAAAACGGGGGTGCGTGAGCATTTCACTGAGCAGCACAAAAGCTTCCTGAGCATCCTCGGCCAACACCGTGCCATGGAAAACCGTACTCTCACGATCGGTGAAAGCATTGATGGTCCCACCCAGAGATTCCATCGCGGCATTCAGTGCATCTCCATCTCTTTTGGTACTGCCCTTGAAGAGCATGTGTTCCAGGAGATGGGCAAAACCGTTTTCATCTGCAGCCTGATCACGGCTACCATTTCCCAAGGTCAGGGACAGAGCCACGCTTTGGCGGCCCGGCAACCTTTCGCTGAGAACGACTACGCCGTTATCCAGCGTGCTTACAGAAGCTTCGATATTTTTTGTCAAAACCGCCCAATCCAGAATTACTGGGTAATGTCCTTCATGCTGAGCTTGATTTTGCCCTGACGATCGACTTCCAGAACTTTCACCCGCACTGCCTGCCCTTCCTTGAGGTAGTCGTGAACATCACTGACCCGCTCGCTACTAATCTGGGAAATGTGCAGCAAACCATCTCGCCCCGGCAGAATCGTGACAAAAGCGCCAAAGTCCATGATTTTGGCCACTTTCCCATCATATATGGTATCTACCTGTACTTCCGCCGTCAGCAGTTCAATCCGTCGACGGGCGGCAGCACCGGCTTCACTATCTACTGTGGCGATGGTGACCGTACCATTATCCTGAATATCAATGGCAGCTCCGGTTTCTTCCGTCAAAGCGCGAATGACTTTACCGCCCGGCCCGATGACATCACGGATTTTGTCCGGGTTGATGTGTATGGTAATAATGCGCGGGGCGTTATCGGAAAGTTCGACGCGTCCTTTTTCGAGGACTGCATTCATCAAACCCAGAATATGAAGGCGTCCGGCGTGGGCCTGTTTAAGGGCCGCAGCCATGATTTCACGGGTAATACCGTCAATTTTGATATCCATCTGCAGGGCAGTCACACCCTGTTCGGTACCCGCCACCTTGAAATCCATGTCACCCAGATGATCTTCGTCACCCAGGATATCGGTCAGGACAGCAAAACGCTCGCCTTCCTTGATGAGTCCCATGGCGACTCCGGCAACGGGGGCCTTCAGCGGAACACCGGCATCCATCAGGGCCAATGAAGCACCACACACCGTAGCCATACTGGAAGAACCATTGGACTCCAGCACTTCTGAAACTACCCGCAAGCTATAGGGGAATTCACTGGCTTCCGGCAACACTGCAGCTACAGCCCGTTTTGCCAGGCGACCGTGACCAATTTCGCGGCGTTTGGGTGACCCCACCATGCCCGTTTCACCGGTGGAAAATGGCGGGAAATTATAGTGGAGCATGAAGCGATCACGGCTTTCTCCCTGAAGAGCGTCGATAATCTGCTCATCGCCCTTGGTTCCCAAAGTTGCGACGACCAGAGCCTGGGTTTCACCCCGGGTAAACAGGGCCGAACCATGGGTGCGAGGTAAAACCCCCGCCTCAATGGTAATGGGACGCACCGTCTTGGTGTCCCGCCCATCAATGCGCGGCGCACCATCCAAAATTCGCCCCCGGACAATACCGGTTTCGATTTTTTTAACAAAACCACGCACCATGTCTGCCCGCTGCGCATCTTCTGCGGCTAATTCTGCAACCATGTGCTGCTGAATTTCTTCAAGCTTTTTACTACGCGCCTGTTTTTCTACCAACGAATAGGCTTCCTGCAGCAAACCCGAAGCCTTGGCCTGCACCTGCTGACCCAAAGCCTCATCGGCTACGGGTGCCACCCAGTTCCAGCTGGCCTTACCTACTTCCTGCGCCAGGGCCTCAATAGCCGCAATGACCGACTGGAATCCGGCGTGCCCAAACATGACAGCCTCAAGCATCACTTCTTCAGACAGTTGCTGGGCTTCTGATTCCACCATCAACACCGCATTACGGGTTCCGGCCACGACCAGATCCAACTGCGATTCAGCCAATTGGGCAGCGCTGGGATTCAGGACATATTGTCCATTGACGTAACCCACCCGGGCGCCCCCAATAGGACCTCTGAACGGAATACCAGAAATCGCCAAGGCTGCCGAAGCACCAAGCATCGCCAGAATGTCCGGGTCATGATCGCGATCCACAGAAAGAACCGTGGCGATGACCTGCACTTCATTCATGAATCCTTTGGGAAACAAGGGACGAATGGGTCGATCAATCAGTCGCGAGGTCAGGGTTTCTTTTTCAGTTGGCCGACCTTCGCGCTTGAAGAAGCCCCCCGGAATTTTACCGGCAGCATAGGCTTTTTCCTGATAATTGACCGTCAAGGGAAAGAAGTCCTGACCGGGTTTCATTTCTCGACGGCCAACGGCCGTCACCAGAACCACTGTGTCGCCACTGGAAACCAGTACCGCCCCATCAGCCTGACGCGCCATACGACCTGTTTCCAGGTGCAGGCGCTGTCCGCCGAAATCCAACTCTTTCCGAATGATGGCCAAAACCTTCTCCTTACTTACGCAGACCCAGACGCTCAATCAGCGAACGATACCGATTCACATCACGCTTTTTGAGGTAGTCCAGCAGCTTGCGGCGTTGGCCCACCATTTTCAGCAATCCTTGACGGGAATGATGATCATGCTTGTTACTTTTGAAATGATCAGCCAATCCTTCAATACGAGTGGTCAACAGTGCAACCTGCACTTCGGGAGAACCCGTATCTCCTGCATGGGTAGCATAACCCTGAACAACATCTGCTTTGACTTCACGCGACAACGACATAAATTCTTCTCCTCGGAACTTCTAAAAAAACAATACTCCCTAGTTTACGCTCATGAGGCGGCGTGGCGCCACCTTTCCGTCGTCCATGACCTCTCCCAGACCGAGAAACTGCGCACCCGGTCCGTAAAGGCGAATACGTCCCAGAGAAGGTGCATGTGCCACCACCACACCCTGCCCCTGACGCAAATAATAAGCAGTGTTCTCCGTCAGGGTGACAGCGGGCAGATATTCCAGTGCCAGATCCATCGCCTTTAATGGACATTCACCCTGTTTCTGCTGCTCTGCCAACGCTTCCAGAGTAAATGCATCCTCGATACTGAATGGCCCTGTACTCGTTCGTCGCAACGCTTCGACATGAGCCCCACAACCCAAGGCCGCGCCCAAATCCATCGCCAGACTGCGAATGTAGGTTCCTTTGGAACAATCCACATCCATGACCAGGTGATCCCCGGTGAATTCGACCAGGCGCAAACCGTCAATGCGCACCTGACGTGGCGCCCTTTCCACC
The DNA here is from genome assembly GCF_018853445.1 of Acidithiobacillus concretivorus. Taxonomy (GTDB): domain Bacteria; phylum Pseudomonadota; class Gammaproteobacteria; order Acidithiobacillales; family Acidithiobacillaceae; genus Acidithiobacillus; species Acidithiobacillus concretivorus. The sequence continues at coordinate 5,694 of NZ_JABELD010000074.1, read as the reverse complement.
TCAATCCCTTTGCGAGCCAGCTCGTACAAAGGCTTGCCACCCTGCTTGATGGCCGAGTACATGGGAGGAATCTGGGCAATTTCTCCCAGAAAACGCGGGAGCATGGCCTCAATATCGGCACGCTCTACCGTGACCGGTTTTTCTTCCAGAATCTCGCCCTCACGATCACCCGTGCTGGTTGTCTGCCCCAGCCGCAGGGTCGCCCGGTAGGACTTGTCGGCATTCAGAATGTAATCAGAGACTTTGGTTGCTTCACCAAAGAGCAACACCAGCAGACCGGTGGCAATGGGATCAAGACTGCCGGTATGTCCCGCTTTTTTGATCCCCATAATCCGCTTGGCGCGTTGCAGGGTCGCATTGGAGGTTAAACCCTCTGGTTTATCGAGCAACAACAGGCCATGCTGACAGGTCATGATCACCCTTCCTCATCCGCAGCGGGTGGCAAATGCGCCAGAATTTCTGCCATTTCAGCACCCCGATCAAAGCGCGCATCATAAACAAAGTGCAATGGCGGAATCCGCCGCAAGGCCAGCCGCTTCCCCAATATCTGACGCATTTCTCCCGCCCGAGCATTGAGGATCTGGCGAACCGCATCGGCGCGCTCGGGACCATCCATCAGGGAAAAGAAAACAGTTGCCGAACGCATGTCAGCAGGCAAGTCAACCATCGTTATGCTGGGCGGCAAGAGTGCCAGATCAGCAGGAAGACCATGCAACTCGCGCAACAGCGCGGCAATTTCTTCACGGAGCAGGTGAGATACCCTGGCGCCGCGCGGATAAGCACGATGAGTATGCTGCAACGCCAACTCCTAGACCGTACGCGCGACTTCAGTGGTTTCGTAGGCCTCAATGATATCCCCGTTTTTGAGGTCATTGTAATTGCGCAGACCGATACCACACTCGAAACCTTCCCGGACTTCCTTGGCATCATCCTTGAAGCGGCGCAAAGAATCCATTTCACCGCTGTGGATGACTACGTCCTGACGCAGCACACGGACCTTGGCATTACGGCGAACAACACCATCGATGACCATACAGCCGGCAATAGTACCCACTTTGGGAACCCGGAACGTTTCGCGAACTTCAGCATGACCAATGATTTTTTCACGGATTTCCGGTGCCAGCATGCCACTCATGGCGGCTTTGACTTCATCCACGGCATCATAAATCACGCTGTGATAACGCACATCTACACCGGTGCTTTCGATGAGGCGACGGGCCTGAGCTTCCGCCCGTACATTAAAGCCGATAAGCACCGCTTGCGAAGCTGCCGCCAGATTCACATCCGATTCGGTAATACCGCCCACACCAGAGTGAATAACGGTCACTTTTACTTCTGACGTGGAAAGGCGTTCCAGCGTCGTACTGAGTGCTTCCACCGAGCCTTGCACGTCAGCCTTGATCAACAGATTCAACTGCTGCAACTGACCGTCTGCGGCGGCTTCGAAGAGACTCTCAAGGGATGCCTTCTGGTTTTTGGCAAGACGCACATCACGGAACTTGCCCTGACGGAAAAGCGCGACTTCACGCGCCTTGCGTTCATCGGCCACAACCACAACCTCGTCACCCGCATGGGGAACATCGCTGAGGCCAAGAACCTCGGCAGGCAAACCCGGGCCAACTTCCTGCGTACTCTGTCCGGCATCATTGACCAGCGCTTTCACGCGCCCAAACTGGGCTCCCGCCAGGAGCATATCTCCGGCATGCAGGGTACCCTGACGAACCAGTACCGTAGCCACCACACCCCGCCCCCGATCAAGACGGGACTCAATGACCACGCCCTTGGCCGGACCATTACTCTGCACATCCAGATCGAGCATTTCCGCCTGCAGCAGGATGGCATCCAGGAGATCTTCAATATGCAAACCGGCCTTGGCCGAAACATTTACAAACTGAGCATCGCCACCCCATTCTTCAGGAACCACCTCATGACCTGCCAACTCCTGACGGATCCGTTCGGGATCCACTCCGGGTTTGTCGATCTTGTTGACCGCGACAACAATCGGCACCTGCGCCGCCTTGGCATGATGGATGGCTTCAATGGTTTGCGGCATCACACCGTCATCTGCCGCCACTACCAGCACGACAATATCGGTAGCCTGCGCACCCCGGGCCCGCATGGCGGTAAAGGCTTCATGACCTGGCGTATCCAGAAAAGTCACCATGCCTTTGGGCGTTTCCACATGATAAGCACCAATATGCTGGGTGATACCCCCTGCTTCCCCACTGGCTACCTGTGCCGAACGAATCCGGTCGAGCAATGAGGTTTTACCATGGTCCACATGTCCCATTACTGTGACCACGGGGGGCCGTCTGCCAATAATCGGGGTCTCCGTACTGCCTTCATCCATCAGGAAGGCCTCGGGACTGGTCATGGCTACCATCTTGACCTTATGACCTAATTCTTCAACAACAATGGCCGCCGTTTCCTGATCAATCACTTGATTGATGGTCGCCATCACGCCCATTTTCATCATGGCCTTGATGACATCCGTGGCCTTGATTGCCATACGGCTGGCCAGTTCACCCACCGTAATGGTTTCGGGGACGGCCACTTCGCGGATCACCGGTGCCATGATGGCTTCATTACCCATCTGCGCACCGCGATTCCGGTTTTTCTTGTCTCCAGGTTTACGCCGACGCGCTAAAGCATCGGCATTACCGCCCTCTTCATTACGACGCGGACCACGCCGTCCGGCACCGGAGCGATCATCCTCTCCGCGACCTGCCGGGCCGGCTTTTTTACCACGCGGCGGGACCGAGGGTGCTTTGGCCGGGGCAGTTGCTGCGGGACGCGGGCGTTCACTGACTGGAGCACGGTTACGATCCGGTGCTGCAGCGCGTTCGCTATGGGCACGAGCAGCAGGTTGACGTTCAGCGCCTGGCACTTTTGGCTCTATTGCCGGTGTAGCTTCAGAAGTGGCCACCACGGGTTGCGCTATAGATTCTACCGGTTCGGGAGCCGCTTGCTGGGCAACAGGGGCGGGTGAGTCCTGGACAGGCTCCGTGACAGCTACGTCAACAGGGCTCGCCAGCGTCGTTTCGATCTCGTGGGTCGACGGCTCAACGGCCGTGACCGGCTCAACAGCCGGAGTTTCGACAACCGGCAATTGCTCTACCGGTTCATCTACAGTCACCTCACGCTTGACGTAGGTTCTTTTACGCCGGACCTCTACCTGCACAGTACGGGATTTTCCCGCGCCGACTGACTGCTTGATTTCAGAGGTGCTGGTACGATTCAGCGTGATCCGCCGCAGCTCGCCACCGCCTTCTCCATGGGCACTGCGTAACGAAGCCAGCAACCGATGTTTGTCGTCTTCAGTGACGACATCGTCTGCTGTTTTTTTCACGATGCCCGCAGCATTCAACTGCTCCAACAAGCGCGCATGGGTTACACCTAATTCAGCTGCAAAATTGGCGACAGTTACCGTCATAATCCTCTTTCTCCAAAACCACTTGTTCGCACAATGCGTTCACAGGGTTCGTATCAAGCAAACCAGGGCGCACGCGCCTCCAGAATAAGAGCTTTCGCACGCTCTTCATCAATCCCGACCATCTCACATAACTCGCTGGCTGCAAGCTCCGCCAAATCTTCAGCGGTGGCCACACCCTTGCTGGCCAGCAGATGCGCCAGGCCTTTATCCATTTCTTTCAGGCTTAACAGGTCTTCACCCGGCTCGCTTAAGGCCACCTGTTCTTCCTGGGCAATGGCTTTGTTCAAAAGCATATCGCGCGCCCGCCGCCGTAGTTCGCTGACCAGTTCTTCATCGAGCCCTTCAATTTCCATCATCTCGGCAACCGGCACATAAGCCACTTCTTCAATGGAGGTAAAGCCCTCGCTGACCAGCAGTTGCGCCAGATCTTCATCCACGCCCAACTCTTGAACAAAATGATTCAGGAACTTGGAATCTTCTTCGTCACGTTTGGCCTGGGCTTCTTCTTCCGTCAGGATATTGATAGTCCATCCCGTCAACTGCGTGGCCAGGCGCACATTTTGCCCGCCGCGTCCGATGGCCTGCGAGAGGTTTTCGGCATCTACGACCACATCCATACTGTGGGTGTTTTCATCTACCACAATACTCGACACTTCGGCCGGTGATAAGGCATTGATGACATAACTTGCCGGATCTGCCGCCCAGATGACGATATCAATACGCTCACCCTTGAGTTCGTTGATGACCGTCTGGACGCGATTACCGCGCAAGCCGACACAAGCACCCACTGGATCCACCCGAGGGTCATTGGACCGCACCGCCAGTTTGGCGCGCAAGCCGGGATCCCGTGCCGCGCCCATGATTTCAATCATCCCGTTACCAATTTCCGGCACTTCCTGGGCAAACAGCTTGATCAATAATTCGGGGCTGACCCGCGACAAAAACAACTGAGGACCACGCTGCACCCTGCGCACGTCCTGTAGATGTGCCTTGACCCGGTCGCCGGGACGAATGGCCTCACGCGGCATCATTTCATCTTTGGCCAAAAGCGCCTCTGCCCGCCCCATATCGACAATGGCATTGCCTTTTTCCATGCGCTTGACCAGACCACTGATAATATCCCCTTTACGCAAGGCAAAGTCGGAAACGATCCGGTCCCGTTCAGCATCTCGTACTTTCTGGACAATCACCTGCTTGGCGGTCTGTGCGGCAATGCGACCAAATTCGACCGGTGGTAGTACTTCTTCTACAAAGCCGCCCAGATCCACGTCGGGACGTATCGCCTTGGCTGCTTCCAGACGGATTTGCAGATCAGCATCAAAATTTTCTTCTTCGTCCGCTACTACTTCCCACAAACGTCGGGTCACGTAGTCCCCGGTCTTACGGTCCACATCTACTACAATGTGCCAGTCTGCCCCATATTTCTTCTTAGATGCGGAAACCAGTGATGCTTCCAGAGCCTGAAAAATGACTTCCCGGTCCACATCCTTCTCATGGGCGACGGCATCCGCCAGATAAAGAAGTTCACGACTCATTGACTTGCTCCTCTCTGCATATCCGCCCCTTCACCATTGGGGAACCAACTTGGCCTTATGAATTTCATCCAGCGCCAGTGTCCAGCGCCCCTCACTATTTTCAATGACCACTTTCTGATCCTCCAGCCCCTGCAAAACGCCCAACAGACGGCGGCGACCCTGATGCAATCCGTGTAAATGCACTTCCGCGTGCTCACCCTGGAATCTTTCGTAATCCTTCAGTGTTTTCAAAGGACGATCCAGGCCCGCACTGGATACTTCCAGACGGTAGGCCCCATTAATCGGATTGGCCACATCCAGCCATACACTGAGCTGGCGGCTGACAGTTGCACAGTCCTCAATAGTGACCGATGCCCCATCTTCTTTTTCGATTAATATCTGTAAGGTAATTGCGCGACCGCTCCGCAACATCCGCGCATCGACCAAGGCGCAGCCCACTGTGCCTACCTGCCGGGCAATTTCCTGATCTAATCGTTCTTCCACGTTCATCATTCCCTGATACAGAAACAAAAAGTGGGCACTTGGCCCACTTTTTTGCGCATCGTACGCAGTTGTTCAAAAAAAATCAACCCCATCTCATGTTGAGCAGATGGGGTTGACAGGTATAGGTGTCTGGCGGTGACCGACTTTCGCGGAGGGAGGCCCTCAACTATCATAGGCGCTGCAGTGTTTCACGGTCCTGTTCGGGATGGGAAGGGGTGGTTCCACTGCGCTATGGCCGCCAGA
>NZ_JABELD010000073.1 GCF_018853445.1 Acidithiobacillus concretivorus | reverse complement strand
AGTGGGCGCGACCACGGGACGGGCCCGCCGTTGTGGCTGGTTTGATGCGGTGGCCTTGCGCGCTGCTTGTCGCGTCAATGGGGTTACCGGTTTGTGCATGACCAAGCTGGATGTGCTGGATGGCCTGGCGGAAATCCGGGTCGCCGTAGGTTATCGGGTTAAGGGCGTGGTGCAGGATGAACTCCCTTCCGGTGCTGAAGCACTGGCAGCCTGTGAACCGGTTTACGAGACTTTTCCTGGTTGGCAGGAATCTACTGCCGGAGTCCGTCGCTGGGAAGATCTGCCCCAGACGGCACGTCAGTATCTGGAGGCTATTGCCGAGCGTGCCGGGCGGCCTCTGGCCATCATTTCAACGGGCCCTGATCGGGAGGATACCATTCTCCTGTCTGGGGTATTGTGAATAGGAAATATAAAAAAGGGCAGACCCTGAAGTCTGCCCTTTGCTTTTGGTACCGGGGACTGGATTCGAACCAGCACAAGCTTTCGCTCACTAGGACCTGAACCTAGCGCGTCTACCAATTCCGCCACCTCGGCGTGGACGGAATGATCTTTGATTAAGGAGTAGTTGTCAATGCCTGAAAACCAGGAGCCCGCAGCACTGAGTGAACGTGATCCCATGTTCGAGCGGGAAAAAGAAAAATATGAACGTCCTATCGTCAGTCGGGAATACATTCTTCAGTATCTGGAAGAAGCGGGACAACCCCTGACGCTGGAAGATTTTTTTGCCGAGCTCGAAATCGATGAAGAAGACCAGGAAGCTCTGCGTCGCCGCCTGCGTGCCATGGAAAGAGATGGGCAATTGGTCCGTAACCGACGCGGAGCCTACGGCATTATCGAAGCCATGGAATTGATTCGGGGGAGTGTCAGCGCCCATCCCGATGGCTTTGGCTTTTTGATTCCTGAAGCCGGTGGCAAAGATCTTTTTTTATCACCCCGGGAAATGCGCAAGGTTTTTCATGGTGATATTATTCTTGGCCGGGCGGTGGGCGAAGATCGGCGTGGACGGATTGAAGGTACGGTCGTCCGTATTCTGGAGCGAGCCCTGAAACAGATTGTCGGGCGTTATTTTGCCGATGGCGGCAGCCATTACGTGGTGCCTGAAGATCGGCGGATTTCCCATGAATTCGGGGTTGTGGAGGGAGGCGAACTAGCGCCGGTTCATGGACAGATCGTGACGCTGGATATTACCCAGTATCCAGATGGACGCAATATGCCCCAGGGAGTTGTCGTGGAAATTCTGGGCGAACACATGGCGCCCGGTATGGAAGTAGAGATTGCGGTGCGTAATTACGGTCTTCCTTATCAATGGTCACAGGCGGTACTGGACGAGGCTGCCCGTTTCTCCGAAGTAGTACCCGAGGATATGAAAGAGGGTCGCCGTGATTTGCGTGATCTTCCTCTGGTTACCATTGATGGGGCCGATGCCAAAGACTTTGATGACGCGGTTTTTGCGGAAGAAATTGCCGACGGTTTTCGCCTTATTGTCGCCATTGCCGATGTGGCCAGTTATGTTCAGTCGGGTTCCGCTCTCGATAAAGAGGCTGTTGCCCGGGGTAACTCTGTCTATTTCCCGCGTCGGGTCATTCCCATGCTGCCGGAAATCCTGTCCAACGGTTTGTGCTCCCTGAATCCGCACGTGGATCGTCTTTGTATGCTTTGCGAAATGGAGATGAATACGGCTGGTGAAGTGCAGCGTTTTCGCTTTGCCCGGGGCGTCATGCGCTCCCAGCGCCGCTTTACCTACGAGGAAGTGGCCGCCATTCTTGATGGGGATGAGGCGTTGCGTACTCAGGATGCAGCTATGGTGCCGCATCTGGAGGCGTTACACCGCCTGTATCAAAGTTTTGCCGGGGCCAGGGAGCGAAGAGGGACCATTGAGTTCGATTCCCAGGAAACGCGCATTATCTACAATGACCAGTTACGCATTGAAAAAATTGTCGCTGTTACCCGTAACGTAGCACATCGCATTATTGAAGAATGCATGCTCGCGGCCAATGTGTGTGCTGCTCAGTATTTCCGGATTCATGACCTGCCCATGTTGTACCGGGTGCATCCAGAGCCTTCCGCAGACAAGCTGGAGGATTTGCGTCGTTTTCTGGGAGAGCTTGGCGTACCCCTGCGCTTGCCGGAGCGTCCGCGTAGCGCCGATCTGGCGAAGATCATTGAAGAAACCCGGGACCGTAGTGATTCCAGTCTGATTCAGACCGTGATTTTACGGAGCCTGTCGCAAGCGTTTTATACGGTGGATACCGGAATGCACTTTGGTTTGGCTTTTCCGGCTTATACCCATTTTACTTCACCTATTCGCCGCTATCCCGATCTGGTGGTTCATCGCGGCATACAGGCTTTGCTGGATGCAGGTACTCAGGAACCACGCTGGTTGGCTAAAAAAGAACTGCAGGAATTGGGGCAGCATTGTTCCATGACCGAACGCCGCGCAGATGAAGCCAGTCGTGAAGCGGTAAACTGGCTCAAATGTGAGTTCATGATGGATAAAATCGGCGAAACATTTACCGGTATTATTACCGGCGTGACCGGTTTTGGCTTGTTTGTTGCCTTGCGCGAGGTCTATGTGGAAGGTCTGATTCATATCAGCACCCTGGGTGAAGATTATTTCCATTTTGATGCGCAGCATTACCGTATTATTGGTGATCGCAGCAAGGAAACATTCCAGCTGGGTGATGCCATTGAAGTCCGGGTGATGAATGTCAACCTGGATGATCGGAAAATTGACTTTGAACGAGCCGTGCCAGAAGGGCAGGCCACGGGTAGTAAATCGCGTCGTCCCCGGCGTTCACGCAAAGAGTCTTCCTGAATATTGCTGGATGTCTGGTAGCAGCGGGCCTCAGGAGTTTTCCGGTATTTTCCGTGCCTGTTGAGAAAACAGCGCGGTTGCCACATCGCGTGGGTAGGTGAAAACGGCTGAAAGCATGAGAATAGTGGCTACCAATAGCAACACGGTGAAAATTCCAAAGCTGATGCTCAGGCCATAACCATTTCCACAATGTTGGAGTTGGCAGTGGCTTTCTGAAAAGTAGGTGGATACCCAACCAAAGACAAAGGGTGCAGCGGCTTCCAGAATATACCGCAAGGAAATTCGAATGCCTTCTGCACGGCCCCAGAGCCGTGAGTGCATAATATCCAGTCGCGCAGCATCCAGCGTCGGATTGGTGGCTCCCAATGCGGCAGACCCTCCAAACAACCAGATAAATTCTAGAACCTGGTTGTTGGTATTCAGAGCCAACAGAAAAAAAGGAATGGTGAGCAGAAAGGCTATTCCAGTAACCCATACTCTTGCAGTAATCAACCCTTTGCGTAATAACCAGTCGGCTATCCAACCGCTGGCTATCACTCCGCCAATGCCACCTAAACCCACACCGACAAAAAGGCTGCTGGCTGCCATCGTATTAATATGGAAGCGTTGAGTCAGATAGAGAATGCCGAAAGCCAGCAGTCCGGTAAAATAAAAATACCCGGCAGAGGATGCGGAAATCAATATCACATTACTGGGAATACTAAGAATGGTTTTTGCAGCCCGAAACCAATGCCAGTGGGTGGGGTCTTCCTGCAATATCCTTTTGCTGACCGGTTGAATGGATTTTTTGCGAATATCGTCGAGCAAATAGCGCCGGTTCTTTTGAGTGGTTACTTGGGCGTGGTCTTGCTGGGTAGAATTTTTTTGGGTCAGTTCTAAAGCGAGTTTCTCCATATTGTTGCGTTGAGGTTCGCTCATGCCTTTCCATAATAAATAGGCAAGCAGAATCGCCATAATGGCCAGTACAAAAAATACCGTGCGCCAGTTGCTGAGGGTGTTGACGGTGCCAGCCAGAATCATGCCGATACCTGCTCCCAATAATTCCCCGCCGACAATCAACCCAAATGCTCGCCCACGCCATGAGGGCGGAAATAAGTCCCCTGAAAGGGAGGCAATGACAGGACCAACAGAAACTCCGGCGGCTCCAGCCAGCATTTGCGTCAGCAGAAACCAGTTATAACCGGGACTGATCCCACTCAGGAGCATGGCTATTGCCCATAAGACGATCAGTTTTATGAGTAAGGGAACACGGCTTTGACGGTCACCAAGAATACCCACGGGCAGAGCTGCTGCTGCACCAGTGAGTATGGAAGCGGTAGACAGCAGGCCATAATCAACATTGCCGATATGCATGCTGCTTTCTAATGCTGGCGCTACCGTACCCAGAGCGGCCAGATTGAGACTGGCGAGTCCTTGAGTCAGGGCCAGTAAAATAATAGCCCGTAGTCTGGGTATGGCATTCAGCCAGTTTTTTTCCTGGAGAAGCAGTGCTTCAATGAGCTTCAGGGGATATAAATATGTATGCGGGATATAAGTATGACCGTTTTTGTGGATGTTCATCACAAATGATGCGCCAATTCCCGGGAGAGCCTTTCCAGTAACTGGCTCATGGCAGCAGCTTGCGCGGTGGGGCTGGAAGGGATATTGCCCTGATAAAAATGACTGCGTCCCTGGGATTGAAGATGCCCGTCGGGCATGCGGCTGATAAACCAGTCGGCATGCAAAAAGACCTGGCCATCATGACTGGGGATGAAACTCTGGACGTTGATTTTGACCAGAAGATAAGGGCCATTTGGTATGGGATCCCCGGGCATGAGCACGGTTTTATCCGGTAATTCGCTCGCTAGATCCTGGGCCAGGACTTTTTGTGCCATACCGCCCAGAGGTGCCGCCCAGCGAACATGTCCGGCAACGTCTATGCGATGTTTACCCTGAAGCGTAGTCAGGTAAAGACGGTCAATATCTGCGGGCATCTGCACATGCGTAACGACTATGGGCAGTCCTCGGCCCTGCAAGGCTTGTTTGGCAGGAACAGGAGTTTGGGAGGATAGGGTCAGATACTGAGTGGGTACGGAAGTGCAGCCAGCGAGTGCCGCCACCATTCCCAACAAGAGGAGTTTTCGGTGCAATGTCATGGTCTTTTTCCAAAAATCAGGGCATTGGGGTGACTGTTCAAATAATCGGTCAATTCCCGCAATGACTGGGCGGTTCGTGATAATTCATACAAAGCGCGTGGGAGGGTCGTGGATTCTGGCGCATTGGCGGCACTTCCCTGACTATGAAGCAGAGCATTACCTGCCTGCAGGGCGGCATGCGCCTCGTGGCTGGCCCCTTTCAGAGATTTCAGGATAGCCGGTAATTGCTGGTTGGCCGTGCGTGTCAACGCATCCAGATGGGCCATGGTCTGCTGCACATGTTGCAAGGTCTCGCGCGTTTGTGAAGAGTTGCTCAAGGTCGCCAGATTCTGGCTGAGTTGATCCAGATTGGCAGCAATTTTCTGGAGAGGAAGAGCATGGATTTTTGTCAGTATGCCATTCAACTGGTGAATACTGCTCTGAATGCCTGCTTCATGGACCATGGGAATGATGGGCGGTTGACCTGGCAACAAACGCGCCGCTTTTGCACCTGGAACGAGGCTGAGATCAATGACCTTGGAACCCAGCATCGGGACAGTACTCCCCAACTGTGCCCGTAAACCCTGAGCAATCAGGTGGCGGAGGATACCATTCATTTGTGCAGCAGGATGAGTCATATCCCATGTCTGTCCATGACGAAGGGGAATCGCCTCGGGATTGATCTGAATGTCGATGTCCGTCAAGAGTGCTTGCTGCCGGGTATCAAAAAACATATGCACAGCCGTAACACTACCCACACGGGCTCCTTCCAGCATGACGGCAGCACCGGACTTCAATCCCTGGGGACCACCAGACATCTGCATTTGATAGGCCACAGCATTTTCCAGAGGCGCATTTTCAGCCGCAGTTGCATTAGCATAAAGGGGAAACTGATCATTATTATTCAAAGTATTGCCAGATTTTGGCGTTGAAAAGCTAATGGCACCGCTCAATAAAGCAGGAATGGCGGGTATATGAACGCCAGGGTGTTCTCCAAAGAGGCTGACAGCGATATTACCCGAACTCCAGAAACGACTATGGGTATTAACCAAATGCAGATTATTTTCCGGAATAAAAGCGTAAATGTCGAAGCCATTACCATTTTTTTGCAATTTTTCGCCGCGTATTTCGCCGACCTGCTCGCCTCTAAATAAAATGGGCGCACCACGTGAAATATTGCCTTTTTCCGGAGCGTGTAAGATGAGAGTGATACCTTTGGATTCACTTTTCAGAACAGGTTCTTCATTCAGTCCGATGACATGATGGATAGTGGGGCCACTATGCGGATCAATGCCGATATAGGGGCCGGCGATGATAGATTTCAGAGAACTTAAATTGGAAAAGCTGACTTTTTCACCGGCAATCCAGTAGCGTGTACCTTTGCCCAGATGATGCGCCATGTAATTGTCAAAACGAATGGAAACAGAAATTTCGCCGAGGGATTTCGACAGCTTGACAGCGGTGACGTGACCAACTGTGACACCACGATATTTGACTACAGTATGATCGGCTTTAATACCGCCTTCGGTCGCAAACTGCACGGTCACATTCGGGCCCTGGTCCATATAGGTGCGTAAGGCCAGCCAGGCGACAATGGCGAGGGCCGCAACAGGCACGGCCCAGATCAGACCGGGCCAGCGGGAGCGACGTATTTTTGCGCTTGGTAAAGGATTATTCATGTGGTTCCATTAGATAAGCGGCCCAGAGTGCGCGGGGATCAAAGATTTCTGTCGCAATCATGGTCAAGACGACTACTGCGAGAAAGGCGGGAAGTGCGTCTCCCACATAAACAGCCAGTAATCCGGATAAGTGCATCAAGGGCAGAAAGACGGTAACGGTAAATACATCCACATGTGACCAGCGGCCAATGGTTTTTATCAGGCGATAGATTTCTGTTTTTAATTTTAGTCGCTTGACAGAGTGGAAGTGCACGGAGATAAAAAACCAGCTTAAAGAAAAAAGCTTCAAAAAAGGAATTACAATACTGGCAATGAAAATAATGGCGGCAAACAGAAAAAAACGTGCATCAATGAGTTTCATGACTCCGGTCATAATCGTATAGCCCTCCATTTTCCCTATTTGATAGTTATATTCCATAGGATAAAGATAGGCGAAGGGATAACAAAAAAAACCCGCCAAAGCAAAGGCTAGGGTACGCACGGTCGATTGTGGTTTATATCGCCAGACTTTTGCCGCACAGCGTGGGCAGGCTTGTCCTTCCTGATGGGCGGCAACTGGCATCCCGCAATGACCACACCCTATATATTCCTTGTCCAGATCCAGAGATTCTACATTGGGACCAATGCGCCGCCATATTTCCCGTCTTTCCAGGGTCGCTCGCGTGACCATGCTGAGAAACGCCAGCCCTACCACACACCAGCCTCCGGTACCCACTTCAATGGGTAGAAAAGGCGCGACCCGTTCATAGCCGATGCCAAAACCAATCAGAAAAACATCCAGCATGGCCCATTGGTCCAGCCATTCAGACCAGCGAAACATTCTGCCCAGCCAGCTGGGGTAGTGCCCGGTATCCAGTTGGAGTAATACCACGGCCAGAGTGCTGAAGCGTAAAAAGGGGAGGATGAGCAATTCCAGAGCCAGAATGATCGCTACCAAGGGCCAGCCCTGGGCAGCCACTCCCCAAATGCCCGATGCAAGTACACTTTGATGATGTACGCCAAATATATTAACGGACAGCAGTGGTAGAAAATTGGCTGGTATCAGTAGGAACAGGGCCGATAAGGTCATGGCCATGGCCGCATTAATGCTGCGACCGGAAGTGCGCTCCATAATATGACCACAGCGCGGACAGGCGAGCTTGCCGCGACCTTGTAGAGGCGGCAAACGCTGAATCAGCCCGCAATCCGGACAGACTTCCACCCCATGAGGTGGGTCCAGGGCGGCATCGGGAACCCCAATCAGAGTAGTATCCAGTGACATATTTTATGGATATCTCTTTGAGAAAGCCCGGTAATTTGGCTTCTGTGAATGCTTCATCCGTTCATTTTAGCAGAAAAATAGCCGATGAGTTTCTATGACGCTTATGACAAGGTGTACCGCTATTTGTTCAGTTTTGGGTTTGTAAGTGCATAGCCAGAGTGATTTGCTGCAGAACCGCCTCGCCCTGACGCTGCAAGGGGTAAATATCCACAGTGGATCCTCTTTCAAGGGTTGGTACCAGACCTTCGAGGATAGCATGATAATCATGATGGGCTTTTTCAAGATTATTGAGGTCCATGGCGCTGAGTTGCTTCAGCCTCTGTTGAACCGGGCAGTGGCAACTTGACCATGGAGAAAGCTGTAAAAACCAGTTTGGATTGCTGGTTAACAAGTTGGTAATGGTTTTCTGGTAGTCAATAACTTCAGCATATAACTGGAGAAGATCAAATTTTATTGCATGATTTGCGTTCATTGCCTGATTGTTATTTATCAACCATGCTGGCAACTCACTGGCCCACATGGGACGGGCCACGGCATAACCTTGCAGCATGGGTGCCTGCATCAATCGCAACACGTTCAATATGCTCTGATTTTCTACTCCCTCGACGATGATTTCCACATTTTGCGATATGCCTATATCCAGTATGGCTCGGAGAAAGTGCAAATCATTGGGGTTTTCTCCCAGATTACGCACGAAGGCCTGATCAATTTTGATTTCATCGACAGGTAATTCCTTGAGATAAAGTAAAGAGGCATATCCCGCTCCTACATCATCCAAGCCAATGCGATAACCCTGTTTTTGTAAGCTGCGGATGGATTCTGCACTGAATTCCAGCGATCGGAGTTCTTCACTTTCCAGGATTTCCAAAATCAGGCTCTGGGGAGGGATAGCACAGCCATCCAGAAGATTCTGCAAGCGTTCCAAGGTAACGGCACTGATCAGGGATCCTGGCAGAATATTCAATGATATCCAAAGATCAATGCCAGCTTCTTTCCAGGTTTGCCAGTCTCCGGCAATTTGATTGAGCACCAGTTCAGTCAGCCGCCATTGGTCTTCTGGCTCAAGGTAAGGCAGAAAATCTCCTGGAGAGATGGCCTCCGCTTTGTTGTTGAGACGAGCCAAAGCTTCGACCCCCACAATGCGTTCCTGACGCAAATCGAGCACGGGCTGATACTGAAGAACCATTTGTCCTTCATGCAGGAGCGTTTGAATGCGTATATGTTCATTGTTTTGCGCTTCGGCAAATATGGACCAGAACTGATCACGCCGGGACTTGTTCTGTTTGGCCTGGTAGAGCGCATGATCTGCCTGACGAAGCAGGAGATCCGCATCACTTGGGTCATTTTCAGCCTGCGGATAAAAAGTGATTCCAGCGCTAATGCCGACATGAATGCCTGGTAATCCACCCAAAAAGTAAGGTTCTGCCAATGTTCTTTCTATTTTTGTCAGGATAGGCGGGATTTGGTCACGATTTTGTAAGTTGTCCCAAACCAGGACAAATTCATCACCTCCGAGTCTGGCAAGAAGATCACTTTGGCGCAGAGCCTGACTCAGTCGGGCCGCAACTTCCTGCAGTAATAAGTCGCCCGTTGCATGACCATATTGATCATTAACCGGCTTAAAGTCATCCAGGTCCAGCATGGCTACTGCCAGCAGACGGTTATTGCGACGCGCTCTGGCCATGGCGGGATGCAGAAATTCAGTGAAACCCCGACGATTGGCCAGTCCGGTCAGCGCATCATGACGAGCCAGATGACTTTGCCGCTGGCGTTCTTCCAATAATTCACTTTTCAGATAAATTTCATCCAGCGCATGGCCTACCAGCAGGGCAATTTGCTGTAATACTTCCGTTATTTCCTGGTTGAACAGATCGGGACGGGGTCCAATGACATTGAGCATGGCCCAGCATCCCTGGCGATGATAGACGGGAAAAGTTGCTACGGATCGCCATTGATTGTGGCTGGCTTCGGCGTACCAGTCAGTTTCGGGGCCAAGGGCACGCAGATAATCCTGAACAATCAGCTTTTCCTGGTTGCGCCAAGCTTGCGATGTCAGAGATTGGCCGTCGGGAATCTCATCAGGATGGATGGTCCAGCGCCGCTGCAAGATCCACTCGACATGATGACCCGCCAGGGCAAGTGCCTGAAAAACGCCATTTTCATCAGGACGAATAATAAATGCTGCATTGAACAGTCCACTCTGAATGAGTTCTTCACATATTTGCTGCAGCATCGGCGGGGCTTCTCGCGCCTGCAGGGCAATATCACCACTGATGAGCATGGTTTTTTGTAAAATTCGCGCATCATCCAGTTGCTGTGCGACTTTTCTTTGTCGCAAAAAGGCGGTGAGGTCGTCACTGAGACGTTCCAGCAACTCAATAATGGCGTTGGGAAAGACGCTATCATCAAAACGATACAAGGCAATGACGCCACGCCGGCCATCAGGCCAGACAAAAGGCGTATAAATGCTGCCGCCCATGCGGTGTGTTTTGATGAGATCCTGCCAGGGCTCAAATAGAGGATCACGGGCACCAAACAGGAGTGTGCGATTTTCGGTAATGGCACGACCGGAAGGCGACTGGGTATGTTCTGCTGTGGCCCAGCAGAATAGTTGTAACTTACTGAGTGGAATGGCCAATTCACCGGCTTTGGCAGGGATGTTTATCAGACCGCTGTGTTCGTCAACTTCGCCTATCCAGGCTGCCGCCAAATGCATTCTGGTAACCAGAATCTCACAAAAGCGGACGAGAATAAGCGATAATTCGAGCGGGTCGATGGCAGCAAACAGTCGGTTGACTTCAGTGACGGATTGCAAAAAAGCATCCCTTACCTGCAACTCACGATTGCGTATTTGTAAATCCTGAGACCGGGCGAATACACGTTGTTCCAGTTCAAGATTGGCGGTTTCCAGTGCGGTAGCGGCATGATTACGTTCATACATCATGGCAGCAGCTATTAAGCCGATGGATTCCAGTAGAATACCGACCATTTGCGCCATGGTTTCGGGATACAAATTATGGCTGTGCTCGTATGGTCCATAACCCATGCTGGTTCCTACCAGCGCGAGCAGAAACCCTGCGGCAGCCAAAGGATAGACAAGACGTGCAGGATAATTGGCCAGCATCCAGAGAAAGGGCAATATGAGCAAAAATACAGCCCCTACGGCCAGATTTCCTGATGGGTAGGTCTGAAAAAAAAGCAGGATAATAGCCCCTAAGGTGCCTGTTCCCAACAAGAGAAAACGCTTGTCCAGAAACGTTTTTTGCGCAGGTTGCCCATGGAAAAAAAGTAGAAATAACGTACTTATATTGATGATGGCCGCCGCGTTGGCCATTGTCCAAAACAAAATCAGATGGGGAATATTCCCGGTGGCTTTCGTGAATAACCAGCCACCAGCTCCCGTCAGGCTGGCAGTAAATAGGGCGGGGATTCCTGCAAAAAGTAATAAATAGGCGATACTGTGACGGACTGTTTGTAATCCTGCCCAACCTGGACAGAATCGACGTAAAAGCAGGCTGCCCAGCCAGGCACCCATGATCTCGCTGCCGGCAAGCCAGATGTTGATTCCCCAGCGGAGGTCGATAAAAAAGTGCCCGCCCAGTAATGCTGCAAATAGTAGTCCCGGTATGACTCGTGGTCCCCAAACCAGCAGCCCGTAGGCAGTAATTCCCGCCGCCGGCCAGATGGGCCAGAAGCGGCCCGCCAGGGAATGGCTGAAAATCAGTGCCGCAAAAATAGTCAGCAGCCCGTGCCCGACAAAAAGCCCGGCATTCAGTAAAAAAATCTGCCGCAGAGACAAAGGCAGAGCGCGCGCGGGTAATTGAATTTTAGCAAATGATTTCAAGGCTTGGCCGTGATAAATGCTGCCATCTCGGTGAGGATGCCTGCCGTTAAGTGATCATAAATTTCCATGCGGTATTCGCTGGATAAATGATTGCTGACGATATCGGCAATGACCTGCTGTAATTGTTCACGTTGCTCACGCAGACGAGGGATGGTATCCATGAGCGGATAAAGAGGGCAGGAC
Source organism: Acidithiobacillus concretivorus (assembly GCF_018853445.1). GTDB lineage: Bacteria > Pseudomonadota > Gammaproteobacteria > Acidithiobacillales > Acidithiobacillaceae > Acidithiobacillus > Acidithiobacillus concretivorus. The sequence goes on along the minus strand of NZ_JABELD010000073.1, from coordinate 8,186 downwards.
AAATTATCACAGGTCAACTGGACGTTAATGCTTTGCGGCATACTTTGTAGTACGGCACGTAAGCCCTTGGCAAGTACCAGAAAACGGGCAAAGCTGACCAATAAACTGGGGCTGGACGACTGCATTGAAATTTGTTGTCCCAGGAAGCGCTGACTGATTTCGCCGGCAGAAACGGGTCGACTGATGGCATAACCCTGTACCTGACGAATTCCCAGAGCGGTTACGGCAGATAACACTTCCGCGTTTTCAATGCCTTCGACAATGAGTTCTACTCCCAGTCCATTGGCCATTTCCAACATGCTCGCCAGAAAATGCAGATCTCTTGGGCGCTTTTCCAGGTGACGGCTGAACGCCTGGTCCAGTTTGACGGCGTCAAATGGGTAATCCCTGAGACGCAGCAGGCTGGCGTAAGCCGTGCCCAGATCGTCGAGAGCAATGCGTACGCCCAATTCTTTAAGGCGGCCGAGTTGTGCTTTGGCTGAGGCGTAATCCAGAAATTCGTCTCCTTCCAGCACTTCAACAATCAATTGTCCGGCAGGCATCTGAAAGCGCAGCAGGGTATTTTCAATAGACTGAATGACTTCTTCAAGCAGCAGGTCCTGAGGCTCGAAATTGACCGCGATGCAAACACTTTGGCCGCTATCCTGCCACAACTGCCATTGTCGGGCGGCTTGTTCCAAAACCGTACAACTGAGTTTGCGACGATCTTCTGCACTCAACCAGGGTAAAAACTCGCCGGTTTCCAACAGCTTGCCGTTTTCCTCCAGGCGAGCGAGGGCTTCCAGTTCATGGATGCGACCACTCGGAGTATGGATAATGGGCTGGTAGAGCGTAACCACATGCTCAGCAAGCAGTGCCCGAAAACGTTGTTGACGAGCGATGAGCTGCGGCGTATTGGGGTCATAAATGGACGAGGGGTCATAGAGCGTATAGAACTGCGCAGTTTTATGTCTTTTGGCCTGATGCAGGGCCAGATCGGCATGATGAATAATATCCCGAGGCTTGTCGTCGTCCAGGGGATAGACGGTTACGCCAATGCTGGCTTGAATCCGCCGCTCCGCATGGTTGACCGTAAAGGCACGATCCAAAGTCATCCGTATGCGTTCCATGACCACTTCGAGATCACTCCAGCGCTCGAGATTTTCAATCAGCAATACAAATTCATCACCACCCATCCGGAAGATCATGTCCTGGCTTCGCAAATCTTTTTGAATACGTTGGCTGAATTCAATCAGAATCTGGTCCCCCGTCAGTCGCCCCATCTGTTCATTGATTTCCTTAAAATTATCGAGATCAATCATCGCCACTGCCAGCAGCCGCTGATGCTGATCAGCCATACGTAGCGCCTGTTCCAGACGATCATCCAGCTCCATGCGATTATACAGACCCGTCAGAGGATCACGGCGCGCATGTTGTTGCAGGCTCATGATCATGTCGCCCATATAGGCAAAGGCAGAAAAAAACTCGGTACCGACGTGCTCAAAGTAACCCGGCGCATTGCTGCCCACAACACCCAGCGCTTTTTGCCCCTCAATACCGAAGGGGACCAGGATAATCTCAGAGAGCTGTTTGCGCAGAGGCCGTAGCCATTCTGGACAATCGGGATTGTCCAGGGAATACGTCATTGCTGTATTGCTGCTCAGAACCTGATAGCAGGGATCCTGAGGGTTTTCGGAAATGTCTGGATGATGCTGGATGCCCAGTTCATGGTAGGGTTTTAGTGGCCTACCAGGCACCTGAAAGGCGTACCATGCCCATTTTAAGGCGCTGTTGTTGTCGAGAATGCTCTGGCAAAGCGCATTCAGAAATCCGTATGCTCCTGCATCAGCGGGAACCGCACTCAAGGCTTGGAGCATGGCGGAAAAAAGCGTGCTGCGGTCACGCTCAATGGCCGTAACATTTTTTATCGGGTTGGGCACTAGGGTGTCCGCTATAAATTTATAAAGTATATAGTTAAATAGGACAACAAGGGAAGATGACAAGGTATTGTGTTAAATTGGTAATTTATTAATTGCTGATGTGCCGAACGTCAGCGAAACCAGAGTTTATCCCAACTTTGCTGCGCAGCTAGCCCGAGTTTTTGCGGCAGGCTTTTGGGTCGATGGTAACTCAGAAGCAGTAACTTACCTTTTTGGGCTGCCTCAACAATGATCTCGTCACTGGTGGCCAGTTGGTCAACCAATCCCAGTTGCAGCGCCTTATTACCCAGCCAGGCCTCACCGGTGGCCACTTTTTCCAGATCAAGCTGGGGACGAAACTGCTCTACGAAGTCACGGAACTGGGCATGGGTCTCTTCCAGCTCTTCACGCAGTTTGGCACGACCACTTTCAGTATTTTCTCCGAAAAGGGTAACGGTTCGCTTGTATTTACCAGCGGTAAACTGCTCGAAATCAATGTTGCGCTCTTGTAACCAGCGGTGAAAATTGGGAATTTGTGCAACAACCCCAATAGAACCGAGCAGCGCAAATGGGCTGGCCACAATCCGATCTGCAGTCACGGCCATCATGTATCCACCGCTGGCAGCGATAGCATCCACCAATACCGTGCTATGAATTTTGGCGGCACGCAGGCGCAAAAGCTGGGCGGCTGCCAAACCATACGTATTGACCATGCCGCCGCCGCTTTCTAGGCGGATGAGCACTGAATCATCGGGCTGGGCAACCTGAATGATCGCGGTAATTTCCTCGCGCAAAGCACTTACCGCCGAAGCCCGAATGTCACCCTTGAAGTCCAGCAGATATGTGCATTTTTCGTCTTTTCGGGCTTTATGCACTTTCTTGAGGTTTTTTTGATGCGCTTTGCGGCGTTTTTTGTCGAAGCGGAACACTTCGATGCGGTCAGCAGCTTGTTCAATTTGCTGGCGTAAATCCGTAACCTGGACCTGCCCTGCAGTTGCGGGCTTGCGTTTGCTGAGGGCGATGGCAGCAATGCCTCCGGCGACAATTAGGATGGCGACCACTATGGTGGCCGTTTCGGCGAGAAAAGTGAGGTAGTGACTGAAGAAGTTTCCCATGCAGCGACTATATACCAGATGTATCCAGGCCCAAAGTGCTTCACGCAGGTTTACTGTGGCTTCTGGTTGAAGCTCAGGGCTTGGGGGCGTTATCATCTGCAATCTTCCTGAAAATGGATTCCGTAGATGATTCATGTGAAGTTTTTTGCCAGTGTGCGGGAGCGTGTCGGTTCGGCCGAAATGCGGCTGGCCTGTCCGCCTGGTGGATTTACAGTAGAAGAGGTGCTGACCATGGTTGAGGGGCAGGCCGGGACGGAATTGCATGACGCCCATTTGCTAGCTTCACTCAATCAGCAGCATGTTTCCTTTACGGCGATGGTTAAAGATGAAGATGAGGTGGCTTTTTTTCCTCCGGTAACCGGAGGTTGATGGATGATAGTTAAAGTTCAGAAAGAAGATTTTGATGCGTCAGCCGCATGTACCGAAATGGCTGCGGTAAGTGGCGTAGGGGCATTGGTGACTTTTGTGGGTACGGTTCGGGATTACAGCGACGCCAGCGACATTTTATCCATGGAAATTGAGCATTATCCGGGTATGACGGAAAAGGAGCTGGAACGCGTCAGTATGCAGGCCGCAAAAGCTTACGATATTATCGATAGCCTCATTATTCATCGTTACGGTTTGTTGCAGCCTCAGGATAATATTGTGCTGGTGGCGGTCTGGTCCCGGCATCGGGCTGCAGCTTTTGATGCTTGTCGTTTTTTAATAGATGTTCTCAAGACCTCTGCGCCTTTCTGGAAAAAAGAAATCACCCCGCAAGGATCCCGCTGGGTAACAGATTGCCCGGGTTGTCGGGCCGGGAGTCGGGAGGGGCACAGTCATTCAGTACCTTCAGCCCATCCGGATCAACGGCTTCACTCCAGTTAAAACCTGCCCAACGGCAGAAAAATTAAGGAAACAGGTTATGCCAAGTTTTGATGTGGTTTCTGAAGTGGATATGCAGGAGGTGGATAACGCCCTGCACACTACGCAAAAAGAAATTTCTACCCGCTATGATTTTAAGGGCAGTAAGGCGTCTATTGAACGAAAAGATAAAGAAATCATTTTGCTGGCCGAAGATGAATACAAACTGGGGCAGATGATCGATTTATATTCAGCCCGGTTGGTAAAGCGCGGGGTGGATCTGAAGGCCCTCGATGTCGGGAAAACAGCGGCTGCTGCAGGCGGCATGGAACGTCAGGTACTTACCTTAAAAGTCGGGCTGGAAACGGAAGTGTCCAAGCGCATGATTAAACATCTCAAAGATGGTAAGTTCAAGGCTCAGGGCAGTATTCAGGGCGACCAGTTACGGGTGTCGGGTAAAAGCCGCGATGAGCTGCAAGCCGCCATTGCTGCCCTGCGTTCTGAAGATTTTGGCTTACCCCTGCAATTTAATAATTTCCGCGATTAAGCAAAAGGTTTTCAGGCAATGACAAAACAGACGGCGCTATATGACTGGCATCTGGCGCATGGGGCGCGCATGGTGGATTTTGCCGGATGGCAAATGCCCCTGCAATATGCCTCGCAGCTCGCCGAACATAAGGCAGTGCGTGAACTGGCCGGTTTTTTTGATGTTTCCCACATGCGCCCTTTGGATATTGAGGGCAGGGATGCCCGCAGCCTGCTCCGTCATGCCCTGGCCAATGACGTGGCCAGGCTCGATGCCCATCCGGGTAAAGCCCTGTACAGCACCATGTTGCAGATGGATGGCGGCATTATTGATGATCTGATTGTGTATTATCGGGGAGGCGATACTTATCGGATAGTCCTGAATGCTTCGGGTGCAGAGGCAGATACTGCCCATTTTCAAAAGCTCATCGACCAGCATGCCTGGCAGGTGAAGCTAAGCAAACGTCCTGATCTGGGTATTGTTGCTGTTCAAGGACCGAAGGCCCGGGCGCGGGTGGCCGATTTGCTGCAAATGCCCGCCCTGGAGTCGCTAAAGCCTTTTACTGCGCTGAAACAGGATGGATTTTTTATTGGCCGGACGGGTTATACCGGCGAAGATGGCGTAGAAATCATAGCGGCAAATACCCTCTTACCGGAACTGGCCGGGCGTTTGTTGGCAGCAGATATTGCTCCAGCGGGACTGGCTGCGCGGGATAGCTTGCGCCTGGAAGCGGGCCTGGACTTGTACGGTCAGGATATGGACACCTCGGTTTCTCCCTATGCCAGCAATCTTGGCTGGACCGTGGATTTGCGCGATTCCGATCGCGTTTTTATGGGTCGAAGCGCACTCGAAGCAGAACTCACTCGTGGCGATGGTCCACGCCTGGTAGGAATCGCTCTGTCTGCGGGTATTCCCCGACACGGTTATGTGCTGGAAGACGCTGCGGGGACGCCTTGCGGTGTGGTCACCAGTGGTATTTTTTCTCCGAGTCTGCAATGTGGTATTGCGCTGGCCAGAGTCAATGCCCCCGTAGCGGCAGGAAGCATTTTACAATTAGTCATTCGTGGTGCCCGCAAACCGGCCTTGGTGGTCAAACCGCCGTTCTGGCGTCAGGGCACCGCAACTTTTACCTTTGCTGAGGAGTGTTGAAGGCATGAGCAAAATTCCGCAATCATTACGTTATAGCAGCACTCACGAGTGGGTCGAAGACCTGGGTAATGGACGTTACCGGGTAGGCATTACCGATCATGCTCAAGCATTGCTGGGCGATCTGGTTTATGCAGAAGTTCCTGAAGTCGGAAAGGATCTCCAGGCCGGAACGGTTTGCGGTGTCCTGGAGTCGGTCAAGGCGGCTGCGGATTTGTATGCGCCCATTGATGGCAAGGTTCTGGAGCGTAATGAGGCACTGAATGACAGTCCGCAACTGCTGAATGAGGATCCCTACGCGCAGGGCTGGATGATGGTGGTTGCCGCCGAGTCTTCTGCCTACGCAGGGCTGATGGATGCAGCCGCATACGCAAACATTGCGGAGGCGTAAGCGGAAATGCCCTATATTCCCCATGATGCGGAAGAAACGGCGGCGATGTTGGCTGCCGTAGGTGTGAATAGTCTGGATGCGCTTTTTGATGAAATTCCGTCCAGTCTGCAGGTCCATGATATGGTACTGCCGGAAGGCTTGTCCGAGATGGCTTTGCGTCGGGAGCTCGAAGGCCGGGCCCTGGCTAACACGCCGTTATTGTGCTTTGCTGGCGGAGGTGCCTATGCACATCATATTCCTGCCATTGTCTGGGAAATTGCCGCTCGGGGCGAATTTTACTCTGCTTACACCCCTTATCAGCCGGAAGCCAGTCAGGGTACCTTGCAGGTACTTTATGAATACCAAAGTTTTATCACCCGCCTGACTGGTCTGGAAGTCAGTAATGCCTCCTTGTACGACGGCGCCTCCGGTTTGGCCGAAGCCTGTCTGATGGCTCTACGCATTCAAGGAAGCGAAAAAAGCATCCTGGTGCCGGAGAATCTTCTGCCCAGCTGGCGCAGCGTGCTGGATACGGTGCTAGGCATGCAGAATATTCGTCTGCAAGCCGTGTCTTACGATCCCGACAGCGGTACCTTGCAGATTCCCGGCGATGCGAGCGATGCGGCGGCTCTGATTATTCCCCAGATTAACGCTTTTGGCTTGCTGGAATCGGTGGACACGCTGACGGACTGGGCACATGCCCAAGGATTGTTAACCATTGCGGTAGTCAATCCGCTGGCTCTGGCCATGTTGAAGGCTCCCGGCGACTGGGGCGGAAAGGGTGCTGATATGGCTGTGGGTGAGGGCCAACCGATGGGGATTCCGCTGACGGGAGGGGGGCCATACTTTGGCTTTCTTGCCTGCCGCAAAGCCCATGTCCGGCAATTGCCGGGTCGTCTGGTCGCCAAAACCGTCGATGCGCAGGGTCGTACAGGGTATTGTCTGACGCTGCAGGCTCGTGAACAGCATATCCGGCGGGGTAAGGCTACCAGTAATATCTGCACCAATCAGGGCTTAATGGTCACGGCTGCTACCATTCATATGGCGACGCTTGGAAGCCATGGTCTTCAGGAAACCGCTAGCTGCTGCCACATCCGCTCCCAGCAACTTCGAGAGCTATTGGCCGCACTGCCGGGGGTGAGTTTTCCCTATGCGGGTGCTTTTTTCCATGAATGGGTATTGCGCTTGCCGATGTCGGCAACGGCTGTTCGTGACGCACTGTTGGGCCATGGGTTGCTCGCGGGTATTCCTTTGCGTGAATGGGAAATGGGTGAATCTGGTGATTTGCTGGTGTGTACTACGGAATTACTGGAAGAAGCCGATCTATTGTCTTATCGGGATGCGCTGAAAAGCGTTCTGGAGGCCCAATGAATCCAGCAGTGACAGAAACCGTGAATGACAGCATTTTTGCCCACGATCATCATTTGCCGGCACCCAAATTGCCCGCTGATATTCCCGGAGAACTACTTCGCAAGACGCCGCTGAATTTGCCTAATGCTTCCGAACTGGATGTGTTGCGGCATTACACCCGCTTGTCGCAGAAAAATTTTGCGATTGATACCCAGTTTTACCCGCTGGGATCTTGTACTATGAAATATAATCCGCGTATTGCCCATGCCATGGCTTCATTACCCGGTTTTGCCCGACTGCATCCCGGTACTCCGGCCCCCGCCATGCAGGGTTTGCTGCAGGTTCTCTGGGAGTTGCAGGAATGGCTGGCAGCGGCAACGGGTATGGCTGCGGTGAGTCTGACACCGGCGGCAGGAGCCCAGGGCGAACTGGCTGGCGTGGCCATGATTCGCGCTTATCATCTGGCGCGGGGCGATACTGGGCGCAACAAGATGCTGATTCCTACGGCGGCCCACGGCACCAATCCAGCCAGTGCGCAAATGGCCGGTTTTGAGGTTATCGAAATTCCCAACCTGCCCGATGGTGATCTGGATATGGCCGCTTTGGATGCTCACCTGGGTCCGGATGTGGCTGGAATTATGCTCACCAACCCCTCGACTTTGGGGGTTTTTGAAAGACGTATTGCCGAAATTGCCCGCCATGTGCATGCCGCCGGGGGGCTGCTTTATTATGATGGTGCCAATCTCAATGCCATTCTCGGCCGGGTTCAGCCTGGTCAGATGGGTTTTGATGTGATGCATTTAAATTTGCACAAAACCTTTGCCACCCCCCATGGAGGTGGTGGACCAGGGGCGGGTGCTGTGGCTGTGCAGGAACGCCTCAAACCCTTTTTGCCACTCCCCACAGTTTTAAAAGAGCCGCATGGGGCCCTGCGCTGG
>NZ_JABELD010000072.1 GCF_018853445.1 Acidithiobacillus concretivorus | reverse complement strand
GGCCACTACACGTTCCGGGGCGAGGGCAAGGCGGTCGATCTCGATGCGTTGGTGGCCGATTTGCTCTTGGAATAGGGAATTACGAGGCCAAACAAAATTTTCGAGGGTTTGGGCTTACACCCCCATCATGCTGTTTTGAGATAGATTTTTGATAACACTAACTGTTTGAAAAAACCAGTTTTCAAATCATCATTCCCACTTTATCAAAAACGGTTGTTTTCAAGAAGAACGGTGACCAATCTCGTACCCAACTTGGACAAGATATCCAGGGCATCCCGTCAATATGAGCCTACTGGTACTTTGGGAGGCGTTTCACACAAAACCCCATCGCGCCCTTAACGGGTTTTATATTCCGTTTTCTGAGGGGACCCCTATTAGCTCAATAAACGCGACAAGTCACAAAACGCCTTTAATAGGTGACTGGCTGCAATTTGAGCAAATGGATAAGCGCCAGATCGATGATCTCTTTTTGTGACTTGTCACTGTATAGGGCGATGAGGTCATTCAGAGCCATATGCGCGTCACCCGACAACATCACGGAGATCGGCTTCCCGCTGTAGCCTTCCATCGGGAAGCGGCGATGGTCGCGGCTGGCCTTGGCCCGTTCCGCTGCCGTCATGGGGCGGTCGCCCTTGGGCTTCCGGCCTCTTTTCTTCGTGACAGGTTGTGATAAGACTTCGGCTATCTTGGTCATGGCTGTTCTCCGCATCAGTCGCCTGAATCTTATTATACGTGACACGTCACAAGTTACCAAACATTCTGTGACTAGTCGCGGAGCAACACAAGTGCCCATCCTCGTCATGGCCAAACCAGAGAAACCCCGTGCAACCATGCCGTAAAGGCCCCGTATTTGCCCCAGAACCGACGCAAGAGCATTTGACAGGGAAAACACCACCAAAGCCAGAAAACGCGTCCTACGCGAAATATGAGCATTTTCCAAAATAAAAATACCCAAACCCCAGACAAGGAGTGCCTGGTTGCCACGGCTTCGCCGTGCCAGGCACGGATTGCTGTCGATGCAAACAGCGTTCTATGCGCTGCGCGCGTCATAACGGTGGCCCGTTTACCATTCCGCGCCCTGCGCGGTTGCGAACGATTCAGACGATTTGCAAGCAAATCGCCCAAATCGCCCGCGCCTACTTTGCCCCTGCGGGGCGGGAGCTAAAGCTCTTTTTCAAAAAAAGACCTCATCCACTGGTAAACCAGCAGGGGGAGCCGCTGCCGTAGGCAGTGGGGGACGCAGTCCCCATAGGGGGTCGATCCGGCGAGCCGAAGGCGAGGACAGGGGGACCAGCAGGGTCCCCGCCGGGAATGTTTGTGGGCGGTCCGACGTAGTCGGAGCAAGCGCCCACTCCTTGTCAGAAGGTCCGGCACAAAAGTCCCAATAGAACATAGAAAGGACCATTTTTTAACTAACTGATTTTTTAATGTGTTTTAGGGGGGGTGCGGAAACCAGCTGTTTCCGGGGGTGCGGAAACCAGCTGTTTCCGGGGTGTTCCAAAAATGTGCGCTATGATGTACATTTTTGGAACAGATTATCGGAAAAGGATTTCCAAAAAAATGCAAAGAGATTCCGCCCCCCAGGAAAAATTAGGCACACCTGCCGCACCCAAATATGGCCAATGGGTCCAAACAGAACGCAAAGCCCACGAGGCGTGGGCAAACCTGACGATGAGAAAACCTCGTGCTGGAATTCTCCTGCATCATTTGGTCGCTAACATGGGGCATCAAAATGCAGTCGTTATCAGTCAAAAGACTCTTGCCGGATTGATGGGTGTAACGGACCGAACAGTAAGAAACGCTGTGTCCGATCTCGTGGCAGAGCGATGGATACAAGTCATAAAGCTCAACGGCCCAGGAAGCGTGTCTGCATACGTGGTCAATGACCGGGTGGCTTGGGGACAGCCGCGTGGTGAAATGGTTTTATCTGTTTTCTCCGCTGCCGTGGTTGCTGATAGGAGCGATCAGGATCCTTCCACAGTGGACACCACAGACCTCCGCCGTATCCCGGTCTTATATCCTGGCGAACAGCAACTGCCAGCAGGCCCAGGAGAGCCGCCTCCTTCTCAGCCTATCTTGGATGGCTTGGAGCCTGACTTGCCTTTTCTTCAGGCTGAAACACCCGTTAAAAGCCCAAAAAACGCCGTAGATGACGATCAAATTCCGCTCATTGAGTGATTGTTTTGCTACAATGGTGATACGTCCCATGACACACCAAGTGAACCAATAGGCGACAGTCAAATGACACAGGTAAGCATCACCAAAGCTGCAAGCTTAGCGAAGGTTTCTCGCAGCACCTTTTATCGCTCTTACATCAATAACGGCAAGGTCAGCGTTACGAACGACAACCAAGGAAATCCGGTTATTGATACCTCTGAGCTGCTACGCGTGTTTGGTGTCCTACATGACACAGTAGAAGGTCAAGACACAGGTGGTGTCCGAGAGGCTAACGACCCAAATATTCTTGTTATCAGTGAGCTAGAATCAGAACTTCAGCGAGTGCGTGATATTTTGCGAATCCGTGAGGAAGAATTGCATAAGGCTGAGGAACGCGAACTATGGCTGCGCGACTTGCTAGCCAAAAGCCAAAACCAATTACGACACGAAGAGAAGGATGACCGTCCGTGGTGGCGATTTTGGGGATGATGCCTTGTATATAAACCAAAGCGCGCCTAGGATAACGACATTATGCCCACCATCGATCACATAGACGCTGCGCGGGTAGTGATCTACCTCAACGACCATCGTCCCGCTCATGTGCACGTGATAAAAGGGGATAGTAAGGCAGTATTCATATTGCATTGCCCGAAAGGGCCACCGGAGCTACGGGAGAGTATCGGCTTTTCCAGGGCGGAAATACGTCACCTTCTGGAAGAAAGCATATCCCGATTGGCATTATTCTGTGGAGAGTGGGAGAGGTACCATGGACCAAGTAGACAAAATTCTTGAGCGCGACTGGGACGCTGCAAATCAGCGTGGACGGGAGACGCTTGCTGCTGGCCCACTGGCGGAGTCCGCCTACTATGACCAACCTACGGGAAAGGTCGTGATCGAGTTGAACAACGGTGTTGGTCTACACATCCCACCAGCATTGATTCAGGGCATAGAGAATGCCACTCCCGCAGATATGGCAGAGATCGTCATTCAAGCGCGTGGTCTTGGGCTACACTTCCCGCGACTGGACGCTGATCTGTACGTCCCTGCATTGGCGCGGGGAGTTCTCGGTACATCGGCCTGGATGCGCAGCCTTGGGCAGAAGGGGGGCGTATCAAAAAGCCCCGCCAAGGCAGCGGCAGCCCGAAGAAACGGACGACTTGGCGGGCGTCCACAGTCAGCAGAAAAGAAGGCTATATCGTAATGTCCCATAATCGGCCCTCCTGGGTGTCAGAGGAACCGAGCAAAACCGGGCGATCTGCCGTTCAGGGTTTTGGGGCTACAAGACAGAATGACGCATTCTGTCTACTAAAAGACAAAATTTTTACTGAGGGTCGAGGCTCGTGGAAATAATATTAGAATCAGTAATCACTTGTCCTAAATGCGGGCACCAAGAAACAGAAACGATGCCAACGGATGCATGCCAATGGTTTTATGATTGCAAAAACTGCGGTGCAATTCTAAGCCCGAAGGAAGGTGATTGTTGTGTTTTCTGTTCTTTCGGTACGGTTCCTTGTCCACCCATTCAAAAAAACGCCAGCGCTTGCTGCACGCCTTAAAATTTTACGCCCGCGAAACATAATGGCACATCTGTCTAACTGTGAAACATAGATCACACTCCCTGTAACCGATCCTGCTGGTGATGGAACCACAGCGAAATAAGGGTTATGCAGTGAACCATGCTTATCCGGTTGTCTCCCAAACCCACTACCGGTAGTGGGTTTGAAAATCGATGAAATCGCGGCAACACTGGTACGGCGATCCTCGCCAAGCCTTTTTAGGCAAAGCCAGTCGGTCATCGTAGGGTAGTTTTTAGGGGCTTTCACAGAACCCCATATTTAGTAGCATTGGGAGACAACCGGATAAGCACGCAGTGAACTTGCAAGGAGAGATAACGTGCCTAGATCCAGAGTTTAATTGCGAAATTTTGGGTTTGTGTTTGCATGTCATTTTGATATTATCGGAAACATGAAAAAGACTGCGCCCTCCCCAGATACGTCCGTTGCAGCCGAAACCTGCTTGGTCCGCTGTTTTCATCCGCTCGAGATCAACCGCGTGCGGAAACATCTCAAGGCGGATGGCGTACACCTGGCCGCTGCTGCAGACCGGTTCAAAGCCTTGGGCAATGTGAAACGGTTAACCATTTTGCAAGCGCTACGGGTCACGGAATTGTGCGTGTGCGACATTGCCCATCTATTGGGTTTGAGTGTCGCGGCGACCTCACAGCAACTCCGACAACTGCGTAGTCAGGGTTGGGTCGTCACGCGCAGTGACGGCAAGATGGTGTATTGCCAACTCAGCAAAACTGCCCCACTGCGCGATTTGGATGCGGTCCTGCAACTGCTCGATTCAACTCACGTCTCCGCGCCTCATCCAGTGCCGGACACAGAATTAGGAGATGCTGATGCTTAATGCGCTTGAACTCATCATCCAGCACGTCGTCGGAAATACCTGGGCACTCTACCTGGACGCTGCGCCCTTCGTGATGATTGGCCTACTTAGTGCAGGCCTGATCAAGGCATGGGTGCCGCAGCAGCGTTTGGCCAGCTGGCTGGGTGGCGATGGCCTCTGGCCAATCACCAAGGCGGCAGTGATGGGTGCGCCTCTGCCCCTATGTTCATGCGCCGTGATACCGGTGGCACTGGGTCTGCATCGCGCTGGAGCCTCGCGCGGCTCCACCCTGTCCTTTTTGATTGCGACACCAGAAACAGGCGTCGATTCGATTTTCATCTCGTACGCTTTGCTCGGCCCCTTCATGACGGTTGTCCGCCCAGTGACCGCGATTTTGAGCGGTATCATGACCGGTTTGCTGGGTAGTCTGGTCTCGCCTGGCCGCCATACGGCAGCGCCCACTCCGCTTGCAGCCTCGTCCTGTTCGAGCGACTGCGGGACGCAAACGGCGCGGCAGGAGGGCGCACCCGCAAGCGCGTGCAGCGCTTCGACATGCAATGATGAAACCTGCATGGCTGATGCTTCACAAAGTCGCAACGGCTGGGCGCGCACTGGCGCAGGCATACGCTATGCCGTCACGAATCTGCTCGATGACTTCAGCGTCTGGCTACTCATCGGCCTGACGCTCGCGGGCATTACCATGACCCTGGTGCCGCCCTCCGCGTTGAGCACCTACGGCAGTGGTCTGCCTGCCATGTTAGTGATTCTGCTGGTGAGCTTGGCGTTTTACGTTTGCGCGACCGAGTCCACGCCGATTGCAACGGCCATGCTCCTGGCGGGTATATCTCCTGGCGCGGTGCTGGTGTTTTTGTTGGCCGGTCAAGCGACCAATCTGGGCTCGCTTGGCCCATTGCGTAAGGAGTTCGGATGGCGGTTTGTGTTCGTCTATCTGGCTGGGATAAGCGTATCCGCCATCGGGTTTGGACTGCTGACCAATTATGTCGTTGTTGCGCTGCATATCGACATCGTCGCACAGTTGCACGCTACCCAAGAACTGTTGCCGGAATGGATCAAGCTGCTCGGTGCTGGCGCGCTGACGATGCTCGCGCTGCGGCCTTTGCGCAGACACCTGCCAGGCCTGGGGCACCCGAACCCGCCTGAACATGCTCGCAACTGAACCGAATATGACAAATGTGGGCGTGGCGCTCAAGCTGGGGATGTAAGCCCAAATCGAGGCGGGACAGGTCCTCCACAGCAGGTCGAATCCTCGCCCTTGACAGATGGGCGTAGTGATAATGAAAGCTGATTCTCGCCACAAGCCGTTTTTGAGAAGCTTGCTGCAATCGTTACGGTAACGGTTATTTCACCGGACCCCCGGATTGTTAATCCGCTGGTCGGCATGTTAAAACACCAGTAAAAATAGGCGTTTCAGCCTGTGCCATGCCGTGATTTTTGGCGCTTTGCCCAAAATATGCCCAAGCGTCCCCGGAAAAGCACCATATACGCAACTTGTCACAGTAATAAACCGTTACTGTAACACTAACATCACAACTCAGGACCATCCAGCTCATATTCCCGAGGCGCTGGCCGCTCTACCTCCTGCTCCCGTTGCAACTGCTGCTCCGCCTGAAACCGCTCAAAGGCCTCCCGCGCCTGCTGCTTGCCCG
>NZ_JABELD010000071.1 GCF_018853445.1 Acidithiobacillus concretivorus | reverse complement strand
GCCTCCAGCCCCACCTTGCCCTTAAAGGCGGCTCCATACACTTTCCGCTTTGCTGCGCTCATCGTCTCCTCCTGACCAGACAACAAGCTTAAACTATTGTCTCAAATCTGGGGTCCACTATAAACAGCGATAGACGGTGCTGCCGGTGGTGGCATTAACCCCTGGGCAGTGATTTCGGGTTATGGCACCAATCAGCAAATTGGCGCGACTGCTTTTTATTCACACGTCATGCTGAACAACTATAACTTGAACGCTTACGGCGCATCGGTCGGCTTGTTTAATCGCATTGAAGTTTCTTTTGCCCGGCAGGGGTTTAGTTTAGGCAATACGGGGCAAACGCTCGATCATCGCATTCTTAGTGTTGTGAGCGGGTCGTCGGTGCCTTTGGGGACGTCCACGACTTCTGCAGCACTCGGTCTGAGCGGTCCCGCATTTTTTGGCAGCAACTATGATCTGAATCAGGACATTGTCGGTTTAAAGGCAAGACTTTTCGGCAACGTTGTCTATGATCAGAATTGGTGGGAGCCGCAGGTATCCGTCGGTGTGGATTTCCATCATAACGAGATGCCAAAAAACCTGGCGGATACTTTGCATGTAGCGCGCAATGGGGTCAGTTATTATCTGAGTGCAACCAAGGTTTGGCTGAATGGTCTGTTCGGTTTAACGACATTAGCGGACGTCAATATTGATGTGACCAACGCGAACCAGCAAGGCTTGTTAGGTTTTGGGGGTGTCAATGGCATGGGCTACAAGGTCGTACCCGCAGCTTCAGTAGGCGTCTTTCTGAATCGACATGTTGTGTTGGGTGCGGAATATCGCGGTATGCCACAGAACCAGCTGATTGCCCCGTCGAGTGGTGCGGGTAATTTCAGCACACTGGGGAATGCAGTATCCAAGACCAGTTCCTGGAAAGATGTCTATGTCGCCTGGTTCCCCTACAAGCAGCTTTCTGTGACGGCGGCTTATGTGGATTTGGGTACTATTGCCACTGAAAAGAACCAAAACGGTCTGTACTTATCTTTGACCAGCAGCTTCTGACGCATCTATGAGCACATTTTCTCCGTCATCTCATAGCATGACAATTTTCTAAAATTGATGCTAAATAGATGACAGGGAAACAAGGAACACACTGAAAAAATCTTCAGTGGAAAAATCCTCCTCCCTGAGCTTTTTAGGGATTTTTAGGCTTCCCAATTATAGGAAGCCTTTTTTAATAATATGCTTATATAAAAATACAGCTTTTCTATATATGACAAAATCATAATGAGGAACCCAAAATGATTCAGCCCGAATCCTCTTCACGTACAGGGATCCCATACAGGCGCCGGAAGAGATTGTTCTGGAGAAAGCGGAATTGGTGGTTTACCAATCGGTAATCAGTTTTGTGTCAGCATGTTGCGCGGAATGAATACCGGCAACATACGAATGCCGAACAATCTCAACGGCAACGCCACAATCAGCAGGCAAGGACCAAAAAGAAACATGGACAGCCATACTAAAGGCATCAACCATCGCGGCATAGCGCCGCCCCAACGGTAGGCATTTATATTTTTTGTCAAAACACTAGCAAGGAAAATGACAAAAAGGTAATAGGCTGCAATAGAAATATATAACGCTTGTGTGTGCATGGTTCTATCCTTGTCTTTTGGCGTTTGTATGGTTTTTCCAAGTAGAGAAAAAATTTACAAGGCGATATGACACAAATCCCAGCAAAGAGAACCCTGAAATCAGAACCGCAACAACAACAACAACAGGGTCAAGATAATAAGCAACATGCCACCAGCACAACACAACAAATGCTATCACCAATAACATGCCGCGTCGTTCGATGACGCTTTTTATCTTGGATAAAACGCTATTCATATCGAACCCCTTTAATCAACATTCATAATAACCGTGTTGCAGGCGAACCTTGCTAACATCCCCTGAGACGCAGCAAACCTGCCTAACCGCGTTCGGTCTTATTGATCCACCGTTGCGCCAACCCTTCCTACACGACCACCTTGCGCAGCCGCCTTCTTCCACCACGTTATGGCGGTCATACTATCCTGCGGACACGCCATGGACGTATAGTATGTCACGAAATGCCTTGGGCAGCATCCAAGCTGGTCCCTCTGCGGCTGCCTTATCGAACCAGCACTTCGCTTTTGTATAGTCCTTCGGCACACCCCTGCAAAGATATAATTTCCATGATTTTCACAAAAGCTTACATAAGGATTGGCTTTCAGCCTAGCGTGGGGCCTCAGCAGACACGAAAAACCCCGCTATTGCGTGTCAGTAACGAATATTCCCTAGACCCCCGGATTGTTAATCAGCGCGTCTGAGCCACTCAACCTCCAGCAAATAAAAGCATTGCAGTGCTGGTTGCACACTGATTTTTGGCACTTTGCCCAAAATTCGCCCAAGTGAACGGCAAAAGCCACCTGTTGGTGTGCCGTCGTCATAGAGCATTGTTTCCAGTCGAACTAAGGCCCTGTTCATTCGCAATATCCGCAGGTTGTTTGACTGGCTCGGCTAACTCTGTATTTGGTGCGAAAGGGGAGACTCGAACTCCCACGCCGTGCGGCGCTGGAACCTAAATCCAGTGCGTCTACCAATTCCGCCACTCTCGCTTACGCGCTATCTTATGCGGAATAGTCCCGGACGACAATCATCGGAGTGCCGAGTATGAGCAAGTCACAGCAACCCCATCGTTTACGCCGTTTGCTGGCTGTGGAGTCGGCCCGGATTATGGCGGAGGAGGGTGTCGTGGATTTTCGGGTGGCCAAGGAAAAAGCAGCGCGGCGTTTGGGTGCCGGGGGCGATGCCCAGCACCACTGGCCGAATAATAGTGAGATAGAGTCGGAA
>NZ_JABELD010000070.1 GCF_018853445.1 Acidithiobacillus concretivorus | reverse complement strand
GCCACCAATGACGATGATAAAAGCCGTAAGCTGCAAAACGGAGCTGAGCTTACCGCCCTCCAGCAATTGCCCTAAAAATATCCCGCCAAAGGCCACTACCAGACCTATTATTGTCAAAAAATCCATGTAGCACCCACTTTACGGAGCATCATTCCAATCACCAAGATTACTGCGTAAACGCAAAATGGCCTGACGCATAATCTGGCTAACCCGGGACTCCGTGACTTCAAGCACGATGCCAATTTCTTTCAGGGTCAATTCTTCCTGATAATACAGGGCTAATACCTGCTGTTCTCGCTCGGGAAGGATTTTTATACCACCTTGAAGATCTCGAGCGAATTCCGCCGAACCCAATATGGCTGTCATGTCAGGGGTTTTATCGCGCAAATAACGACCCGCAAAAACATCCTGATCCGCACTTAAATCTTCCAGATAAACAATCTGCCCACCCGTATCCTGCAAAGCGGACTGATAGGTTTTGATATCCCATCCCAGCGCAGCGGCAACTTCTTCTTCTTCAGGAGATCGGCCCAGTTGCTGTTCAAGACGATTAATGGCCTTACGCATAGATTGTTCCTTGGCCCGCGCACGCCGGGGAAGCCAGTCCTGGTTACGGAGCTCATCCATAATGCTGCCACGAATACGCAAACTGGCATAAGCTACAAAACCCTCACCCGCACTATTTTTCTGACCGGAAAGCGCATCCATCAACCCAATCAATCCCGCCTGAACCAAATCTGCCAATTCAATATTAGCCGGCAACCGGGCCCACACCCGCTGGGCAATACGCTGTACCAATGGTGCGAAACGCGCGACATCTGCACTCATTTCAACCGATGGATCAGCGACCTGCCGAGCATTCATCAGATGGATATCTCGGGAGTTTTCATCAGCAAACGCTCCATAAAAAAAGCCATGTGCCCTGAAGCATTAAAGGCGTGCGGCCAGCGTTCAACCACCGCCGCCAAATCTTGCAACGCCCGGGAAACCGGGGCATCCGGATACATTTCCACCACTGCTTTCTGGGAACGAACCGCCGCACGCAGGGCAGGATCCAGTGGAATACTGCCAACCTGCTCCAACGTCACATCCAGATATCCGTCGGCCACTTTGGCAATACGCTGGAACAAGGCATCTCCTTCTCTTTGATCCCTGACCATGTTGGGTAATACCTTGAAACGACGCACTCCGTGATTACGGCTAAGCACCTTGATTAACGCATAGGCATCCGTAATGGAAGCGGGCTCATTGGACAGCACTACCAGAACCTCCTGTGCTGCCTGACTAAATGTCAGCACGTCCCCGGCGATACCGGCAGGTAGATCTATTAAGAGATAATCCATATCCAGGCTCAGATCACCAATACCCTGAATCAAATTGGCCTGAGACTGTGTATCCAGATTGGCCATCTGTGCCACTCCACTGGCAGCTGGCAAGATGCGGATATTCCAGGGACCGGTAATCAGCACCTCTTCCATGCTTTTTTCGCCGGAAATCACATGTGACAGGTTATAGCGCGGACTGAGCCCCAGCAGCACATCCACATTACCAAGACCGAGGTCCGCATCAAAAAGCAGAGGCTTGGCACCCTGCTGCGCCAAAGCTACCGCCAGATTAACGGCCACATTGGTTTTACCCACGCCACCCTTGCCACTGGCAATGGCGATCACCTTGATGGATTTTCTTGCCCGCATTCGGCGTAGCCCTTCTGCCTGATCCAATCTGTTTTCGTCCTGAACCAATACATTCAACCCGGATTTATTCATAGCTGGCCGCCATGGTAACGGCTCTCCGGATCATCTGCCAGTTTATCCTTAGGGAGCGCACTATTCATCTTGAGCAAGTTCATTAATTGCTCCCACGGCGCCTCATGCATATCTTCCGGGACTTTCTGGCCATCACTATACCAGGCAACGGGCAGATGCTGTGCGGCAAGCCATTCCAGCACTGCCGCAAAGGCCGGAGTTTCATCCACCTTGGAAATAATGGCGCCACTGAGAGGAATATCGGTATAAGGTTGCAGGACAGTAGCCAGATTTCGGCCGCTAAGACTGGCAGGAATCAGCAAAAACCTTTGCGCATCAGCACCCAGCGCCGCAAACCACTGGAGTTGTTCATTCAAACGAGGATCTCTGGGTCCCATGCCGATAGTATCTATAAATATCCATGAACGGTCACGATGCTTTTCCAGGGATTTCAACAAATCCTCAGGGCCTTTGATCACATCCAGAGGAACGCCGAGAATACGCGCATAAATATCGAGCTGTTCAACACCGGCAATCCGATATGTATCTGTCGTCAGAAGTGCCACCGAGTGAGGCCCATGACGGAGCACCTGAGCCGCAGCCAACTTGGCGATGCTGGTGGTTTTACCTGAGCCTGTTGGCCCCATCAAAATAAACAAACCCGGTTTTTCCAAAGATGCCTGGCTAACCCCGACTTTTTCTTGCAGAGTACTGAGCAATTTCTGCTCCCATGCCTGGGATTCGCCCTCCTCCAGCAACTTCGTAATCCACTCGTCCGAAAAACCCATCTCTGTCAAGAACTCCTGAGCAGATTGCTGCACCAGTTGCGGCCCCCAACGTCTTTCCACCAGCTGTTTGAGGGCTTGCAGCTCATCACGCAATGGCGCGGAGGCTAGTGGATGAGGCAAGTCACGTTGGGAGGCTGTTGCCGAAGTTGGTGACGGTGCTATTGTGGGGACATTAGCCGGTATCTGAGAGGGTTGGAATGTTTCAGTTTTTTCCGGATGGGTACGCAAAGGCTCTGGCCAGGCCGGTAAGGATTGGGTTTCATTCCATTGTTTTTCATCAAAATCAATGGCGGCTACTATTTCCACTTCACCATCAGACTCTCGATTGGAGAGAATCACTGCATCGGGACCCAGAGTACCCCGAATCTGCTGGAGAACTTCGCGGGTGTTGGCACCACTAAATCGTTTGATTTTCATAAAAACTCTCTCCTGTTAAACGTTCAGGCGCCATCCTGAAAAATCAGGCACCCAGGGTAGCCACCACCCTGATTTTTTTACTTTCGGGTATTTCCGCATAAGAAAGTACCCGCATCCGGGGAGCGCTGCGCGCCAAAAAGCGCGCCAAAAACGTACGCATGGGGGCCATAGCCAACAATACCGGCTGCATACCCCCTGCCTCCATTTGCTGCATCAAGTCCCCTGCCTTTTCCAGTACGCGCTGTGCCAAACCCGGCTCCAATGCTTCGCCGTTACTATTGCGCAGGCTCTCTTGCAATAAGTGTTCCAACTGCCCGTCCAGCACGGCAACAGGTAGTTCTGACTGCCCGGGAAATAGTCCCTGAACAATATAGGGACCCAGAGCTGTGCGCACGGCCGCCGTTAATTCGTCAACATCCTGGCTTTGGGGTGCATGCTCCGCCAAAATTTCGACGATGGTACGCATATCGCGAATCGGGACGCCCTCATTCAGGAGGTTCTGCAAGACTTTTTTCAGCTTATCCGGGGACAGCATTTTGGGAATGACATCTTCCACCAGTTTGGGCGAGCGACTAGCCAAATGGGAAAGCAATCCTTCCACTTCTTCCCGACCCAACAAGTCCGCACCATGGCTTTGGAGAATCTGGTGCAACTGGGTGGCAATGACGGTAGCCGGGTCCACTACGGTGTAGCCCAAAGCAACGCTTTTATCGCGCTCATCCTTGTCAATCCAAACGGCGGGCAATCCAAAAGAGGGATCGGTGGTCGGAGTGCCCGCTATTTTTCCCAGAACATTTCCAGGATCAATCGCCAGCAGCAAATCCGGAAATACTTCTCCGCCCCCCACCTCCACGCCTTTTACGTTAATACGATAAGCCGTTGGTCTCAATTCCAGATTATCCCGAACATGAACTGCCGGTACCAAAAATCCAAAATCCTGCGCAAATTTTTTGCGAACACCACGGATACGTGCCAGTAATTCACCACCCTGACCTTTGTCCACCAGTGGAATTAAACGATATCCGACTTCGAGGCCCAAAGGATCCAATGGCTCCACACTCGCCCAGGTCACCTCCTCCGGCTCTGTAGCACCAACAGGGGGCTCGACCACCTTTTCTGGCGTTTTACCTAGTTTGCCATACCAGACAATTGCGCCCAGCAATGCTGCCGCACCCAGGAAAGGCAAATGGGGCATCCCAGGAATCAGACCCAGTATGGCCAAAATAACCGCCACAATAGTCATCACCTCTCGATTTTGAAATATTTGCCCGATCAGCTGTTTGCCCAAATCCTGCCCGGTATTGACGCTGCTGACCACAATACCGGCCGCTATGGAGATGACCAAAGCCGGAATCTGTGCGACCAATGCATCACCAATACTTAACAAGGTATAATCATGCGCGGCTGTACTTAAACTCAGGCCATGCTGCCAAATGCCAATAATCAGACCACCAATCAAGTTAATAAATAAAATCAGAATGGCTGCTACTGCATCACCCCGCACAAATTTGCTGGCACCATCCATTGATCCGAAAAAGTCGGCTTCCTGAGCAATTTCACTTCGCCGCCGATGCGCTTCTTCCTGATCGATAATTCCCGCATTTAAATCAGCATCAATGGCCATTTGTTTGCCGGGCATGGCGTCCAGGGTAAAACGGGCGCTGACTTCAGCAATACGACCGGCACCTTTGGTGATCACCACAAAGTTAATGATAACCAGAATGGCGAAAACAATAATACCAACGACGTAATCTCCACCTACTACAAACTGGCCAAAGGATTCAATTACCTGTCCCGCTGCGCCCGGACCATTTTGTCCATGCAGAAGAATGATGCGAGCAGCAGCCACGTTCAGGGACAAGCGCAGCAGAGTCGTTAGCAACAGGGCCGTAGGAAAAGCTGCAAATTCTAGGGGCCGCTTCATGTACAGGCTGACCAGCAGAATAATCAACCCCAGGGTGATATTAAACGTAAACAAAATATCCAGCAGAAAAGTGGGTAGCGGGATAATCAGCATGGCCAGCACCATAATCACCAGTATGGGCGCGGCTAAAGTATGCCAGTTGAGTTTTTGTAAGAGACGGCTGATAAAATTCATCGATTAATCCCGTTTATCGAGTTCTGCAGGAACCGACCAGCTATCCGGCAATGGCGGATACTGCTGCGGAGCAGCAACCCGTAATTGATATAAATAGGCGAGAAGTTCTGCCACTGCCCGATACAAGCTCGCGGGAATTTCCTGCTCCAGTTCAACATGATGAAACAGAGCGCGAGCCAATGGAGGCGCTTCGACAATAGGAATGTGGTGTTCGGCTGCAATTTCACGGATTTTAGCAGCAATCAGGTCAGCACCTTTGGCCAGTAACATGGGTGCACGTTGCTCCCCTTCTTTATAACGCAGGGCAACGGCATAATGGGTCGGGTTGGTCACAATAACATCGGCTTTAGGAATGGCTGCCATCATTCGCCGCCGCGCCATTTCCCGCTGCATGGCGCGCACTTTGGATTTGATTTCAGGATTACCATCAGACTCTTTCATTTCATCCTTGATTTCCTGATGGGACATTTTCAACTTCTGATTCAGGGTCCATATCTGGAAAGGTACGTCAAAAAGTACGATCAACAGTGTGGTGGCGGAGAGGATCAAAAAAACCAGTCCGCTCATTCGCATCAGATGTAAAAGAGCATGATCGGGGGTTTCCGCTACCAGGCCGATCAGGGCGTGACGCTGCGCCCAAAGCAAGGTCACCCCGAAGCCACCGATTACCAAAGTTTTTAAAACTGCTTTAACCAGTTCCAATGCACCATGTTTGGAGATGATTTTCTGGGCGCCGCTGATTGGGTCCAGCTTGGTAAAATCCGGTATTAAGGATTGGGTACTAAAAACCCAACCGCCAACCATCAGTCCCGACGCCATTACCGCTACCAGCAAAATCAGGAAGTAAGGTAAGGTCATCCAGGTGGCCATGGTCAACATCCGTGCAAAATGTCTGAGCAAATCACCAGAATCGGTCATTTCGGGAGTAGATAAATGCAGGCCGGCATACAAAAAAGCAGCAATATTTTGATAAATATGGTCCGCAAACACATAAAATAAACTCGCAGAAACCAATAACAGCGCACTGGTAGACAGTTCCCGGGAGCGCGCCACCTGCCCTTTTTTGCGGGCATCCTCCTGACGTTTCGGAGTCGCCGCTTCCGTACGTTCCTGCGCGTTTTCTTCCGCCATCAGACGCCCTCGCCAATGCGCTGAGGCCGAAACATCATGGCTGTGCCGCCGTCAACATGGCTTTGCCGGCAAAACTCATGGACATGCTCAACAAATGTTCAACCAGCATCTGCATGGCGGGCATGAATATATAGATGGCTAGCAGTCCAAGCCCCAATAATAGCGGAAAGCCGATCACGAAAATGTTTAGTTGTGGAGCCAGCTTTCCCAATATCCCCAAGGCAATATTGACCAGTATTAATGTACCCAATACCGGCGTGGAAATGGCCAGGCCCAAGGAAAATATCACGGCTCCTTCGCTTACCAGTAAATGCCAGGTTGAGGGATTCAGGCTGAGGCTGGCGCTGACCGGCAACAAGGTAAAGCTGCGCATCAAGGTCGCGAGTACCAGCAATTGTCCATTCATTCCCATGAAAAGTAGCAGTACCAGCAAATTGAGAAAATTGGACAAGGTCGGGACTTGCACACCGGTAGTAGGGTCAAAAAAGCTGCTGAAACCAAGCCCCATCTGCAGGCTGATCACCGAACCCGAAAACTGGATCACACTAAAAATCAGAGTAATGGCAAAACCCAATCCAAAACCAATTAATAATTGCTGAATCAGGAGGACTACCCCTTCACCACTCAAGAAATGCACGGCGGGCATGGCCGGCAATGCCGGGGCAATAGCCACGCTGATAAGCAGAGCCAAGCCCACCCGAACCTGGACAGGCACTTGCGTTGCACTGAATACCGGGGCAGTAGAAAGTAATGCCAGCACCCGTACGAAAGGCCAGAATACCAGGCCGATCCAGTGCTCTAATTGCAGGCTGGTAAAGTGAATCATTGATCAATAAGATGCGGAATACTATGAAAAAGCTGGATGGTATAATCCATCATCAAATGCAACATCCAGGGTCCGAGAATAACCATGACCAAACCCATGGCGATCACCTTGGGAACAAAACTCAGGGTCATTTCATTGATTTGTGTAGCCGCCTGGAAAATGCTGACCAGCACCCCGACCACCAGAGCAATACCCAGGAGCGGAGCAGACAGCAAGAGCGTCGTCCAGATGGCCTGTTGCCCCACATCAATAACACTTTCAGGAGTCATAATGTGTTCTCCTCAATGCACAAAACTTTGCACCAGCGAACCAATCACCAGATCCCAGCCATTGATCAACACAAAAAGCATCAGCTTGAAAGGAAAAGAGATGGTGACGGGTGACAACATCATCATTCCCATGGACATCAGTACCGCTGCCACGACCAGATCAATGATGACAAAAGGAATAAAGATCAGAAAACCAATCTGAAAGCCGGTTTTCAGTTCGGAAGTCACAAAAGCCGGAACAAGCAAAGTCATGGGCGTATCGGCAGGTGCCTGCAACTGCTTGTGTCCGGATAATTTGACAAAAAGCGCCAGGTCGTCCGGTCGGGTCTGGGAGAGCATAAAAGTTCGCAGGGGTCCTTCGGCACGAGACATGGCCTCGGTGAGATTGATCTGGTTTTTGGTTAATGGCTGCAGGGCCTGGGTATTGAGTTGCTGAAAAACTGGAGCCATCACAAAAAACGTCAAAAACAGGGAAAGCCCGACAATAATTTGACTCGGAGGCATCTGGGTAGAACCAAGGGCTTGTTTGAGCAGGGATAACACAATAATGATGCGGGTGAATGCTGTCATCATCAGCAACATCGCTGGCAGAAAAACCAGCACGGTCATGAAAATCAGGGTTTGGATACTGAGGCTGTACTCCGTAGCGCCTCCAGCCTGTGGCGTTGCGGTCAAGGCCGGGAGTCCTCCGGCCAGGGCAACTTCCGGCAAGAGAAAAAACATCAGTCCGGTGAAGCATCTCCTGAAGGCGGAAGTTGATCGCCGGTTTTTACATTTCCCTTGGGGGCTGGGGTGATTGGGCTCCATGTTCCTTGCTTACGCCTCTCCATCGCAGTACGTAACCAGCTGGCAAAAGCCGTTGCTGAATTACTGGTCGTATCCGGCAGCGCTGTCTCCAGGGTATGCAACAGATGAATACCTGCTGGTGTTACCCCGAGTAGCAATTGCTGCTCTCCGACCTGTACTAGCAAAAGACGTTCCCGCGTACCCAAAGGCAAGGATGTCACTATTTTGAGTCCAGCAACCGGATTATTCATTGCCCCCGGCTGGAAATGTTTGAGCATCCAGATCACCACAAAAAATACAGCTAATACAAACAACAAGGCTGCGAACAACTGCAATATGGCCATCCATGAGAAAGGGCTGCCCGTCTCCATTACGGCGGGAGTACTCGCCTGGGCCAAAGGACTGAACCCTGACAGTATCCAGAAGATCAGCCAAAATTTTGGCGTTTCAAAAAGTCGTTTCATCGCAATTTTTTGGCGCGCTCTGCAGGACTGACAATATCGGTCAAACGAATACCAAATTTGTCATTTACCAGCACGACCTCGCCCTGGGCGATCAGATAACCATTGACCAGAACATCCATGGGTTCACCGGCAAGGCGTTCCAACTCAACCACCGAACCTTGGGCAAGCTGCAACAAGTTACGAATCTGAATTTTGGTTTTCCCCAATTCCACCGAAAGCGTTACTGGAATATCCAGTATCATGTCGAGATTTTGCGCCTGGGTTCCCGTCGATCGAGACGCTTGCAATTCCGGCATTGGCACGGGCGTTGCTGTTTTTGCAGATGCGGCTGAAGAAGCAACATCCTGCTCTGCAGTAGCCTCTGCAACTCCGGAAGCAGGTTCGGAATTATTTTCAACACCAGTTTCAGCAGCTTCCTGTTCGCTCATTGCTGCTGCCCAATCGGCCATAATGTCATCTGCCTGAGCATTGTCAGCAGGCTCTGATGCAGACGCCGCCGGAATATTCTGTTCTTCAGCCATCTTTTAGTTCTCCATAGCTGCCATAGCTGTCTGCCCAACAATCATTTCCGGACATAAATGTTTTTCCAACTGCACAGCAATTTTTCCGTTAGAAACCCCATAACGCCCGGAGAAAATCGGGATACCATCCACCTGAGCAAAAACCTCCTCAGGCATTTCTACAGGAATAATGTCTCCATCACGGAGCGCCAATAATTGCCTAAGCGTCAGCTGAGTCTGCAGAAATTGCACTTCCATATCCAGGGAGGCTTCCTGCATTTCGTCTTGCATAGATTGTACCCAACGCCGATCTATTTCCGAACGGTCTGCAGTCGTTCCTGCGGTCAATTGATCGCGGACGGGTTCCACCATCCCATAAGGCAGACATATTTCAAACGTACCACTACCCGACTCCAGTTCAACATTGAATGTACTGACAATCACCACTTCCGTAGGCGTGGCAATGCTGACAAATTGCGGGTTCACCTCGGAACGGGTTAATTCCGGATTTAATTCGGTTACGGGTGTCCAGGCATTTTTGAAGTCTTTAAATGCCAGGTCCAGCAGTCGTTTAATGATTCTTTGCTCCAGAGGCGTGAATTCACGCCCCTCAATACGCGCATGAAAACGTCCATCTCCTCCAAAATAATTATCCACTACCGCAAAAATCAGTCGTGGATCAAACACAAACAATGCGGATCCCCGCAAGGGTTTAATTTGCACAATATTGATATTACTGGGAACAACCAATCTGCGTATAAATTCACTGTATTTAATTAAGCGCACCGGACCCACAGAAATTTCAGCCGTACGACGGAGAAAATTAAACAGACTGACCCGCCATAATCGTGCGAAGCGTTCGTTAACCACTTCCAAAGTAGGCATTCGACCACGCACAATCCGATCCTGATTCGCCAGATCATAGGGACGAACACCGCCCGGATCAGGCTCAGGTTCTGCTTGTGTTTCGACATCACCATCTGACATGCCCTTAAATAGAGCATCCACTTCATCCTGAGAAAGAATATCCTGTACCATGGCGTCACCGTATATGGAGTGTCAGGGCATTGCAAGATTCATGCAAAAGCATTGATCAGGCCCAAATGCACTCTGAGAATAGTGGAAGACGTAGTACTGTCCAGCGGCTCGGTCGTGGATTTGACAGTGCCCGCCGGCGCTGGCCTATTTTTAGAAAAAAACCGTCCACCACCATCCGCACCCACATTGGCTTGTCCAAGACTCATACCCGCAGCGGCAAAGCTTTGTTGTAACTGTGGGATGGCCGTGCTAATCGCTTGCAGAACCTCCGGATGCGGCGATATAAAAGTCGCATTGGCCTGTCCATTGGCCTGAATATCCAAATGCACTTCCAGAGGACCTAAATGCGGCGGATTGAGCTGTAATGTTGCCTGTTGAATGCCCTGCCCCAACAAAAACTGCACCTGCTGCCCCAGAGCTTCTCCCCACTGCGGATTCGCACCAACCGGAGCTGCCACAACCTGTGCAGAAGGTGTAGATGCAACGGGTGGTAACATAATCGTGCTGGCCAGTAACGGCTGCGCACTATTATCTGCAAGGCTGGCTCCCGAATCAGAAACGGTCTTCAATAATGGTGTGGAAGCATCGACCCGGGAATTGCTGAAAGCACTTGATGCGACAGATTGCGCGCCTGTAGTCGAACTCGCAGCGAAAGCCCGTGCGAGATTTTGCAGAAAATGTCCAACAATTTGCGAGGATGACCCATCTTGATTGGCCGAATGCGCTACTGAAGCAGTTAATTGATTGTCCGTGACCGCGTGATCAGCCGCTGCTAACTGTAAGAGGCCCGATTGGGAAGATCGGCGCAAGATGGAATTTTCTGAGACTTGTGCTGACTGATTCCCGAGACCATTTCTATGAGCCGCAGCGTTACCCTCTCCAGAAACGTCAACGGACGAAAGCGCCTGACTGGAACCAGGCGCTAGGGTGACTGGTAAAGGCATTAGCCCACTTGGCAGCAACGCATTTTCTGTCATGTTTGTGGATGGATTGACTGATTGATCCTTCGATTTTTTGTGATCGCCCTCTTTGGCAACTGATCCATTTTGACCGCCAGGATTTGACTGCGACTGCGGCAAACTTTTGCCGCTTACGGATTGCACAGAAGGCGTCGCGTCTGCCTGCACGGTTTCGGCAGAGGGTGGCGAAAGCCTATTCGGATTCGGGTCATGGTGCGTATGCTCAGGCGACTTTTGTGGCGGCGTTTCCCGGGATTGTTGTTTGGCCATAAGCGCAACAAATTTTATGCTGTCCGGCTTTTCATTACCTGCTGGCGTACTGACCTTACCCAAGGGGTTTGCGGCAAGGCCCGATGAAGACACAGGGTTGACGATGCTTACAGCTGCCATCCGGATAAATCCTCAGCTTAAAAGTTTCAGACAGAACCCAAGCAAATTCCACACCAGCTTACTGACAACCGGGGCGACGATTCGCCCATTCATCCAGCTCTTTCTGAATTTTGCGTAATTCCAGCTCATGTTGTTCTCTCTCGATACGCCGTGCCAAAGCGGCAAAGCCTTTTTCCTGAGCACGGGCAGAAGCCCATTCAGATTGGATTTGGGCCACGCTTTGCTGTTGACGTAGGGCATTTTCCTTTTGAATCTGCAAAACCTGCTCCAGTTGTTGAATAAAATTGCGGGTATCCAGAGCCTGCCTACTGAGGATTCCTGAGGTTTCGGCTGCAATCGCCTGATTTCGATACTGCTGCAGATAATTTTCCAGGAGTTGCAACTTATGGTGCACTTCATTCAGTAAACTTCGCTGCTTCCCTAAACGAATAGCAATTTCTTTCTGTTTTTTATCAGCGTCCTCCCGCAAAAATAACAAGACGTTCTGGCGGCTCATCATCTATAACTAACCCTCTTCCATATATGTTGTCATGATCTGCGCCAATTGCTCCTGACTGCTCACCAAAGACACGGACTGCTGCTGATTCTGCCGGAGAAATCCCAGAATCGCCGGATAAGCACGTACGGCCTGATCCAGCAATGGATCCATGCCCGGTGTATATGCGCCCACCGCAATCAAATCCTGATGTTCCCGATAACGACTGTAAAGACGTTTTAGACGATGCAACTGATTGATCTGAGCAGAAGATACAATATTGGGCATGACCCGACTGATGGAGGCTTCCAGATCTATTGCCGGATAATGACCCTGTTCCGCCAGGCTACGCGACAAAACCAAATGCCCGTCAAGAACTGCCCGGGCGTTGTCGGCAATGGGATCCTGTTGGTCATCCCCTTCCATTAAAACGGTATAGAAAGCGGTAATACTCCCACCGCCCACTGGACCGTTGCCCGCCCGTTCCACCAGTGCCGGCAGCCGCGCAAAAACGGAAGGTGGATAACCACGCACAGCGGGTGGTTCGCCTACTGCCAGGGCAATTTCTCTTTGGGCCATGGCATATCGGGTGAGTGAATCCATGAGCAGCAAAACATGCTTACCCTGGCTACGATAATATTCCGCTATAGCCGTTGCCAGATGGGCGCCACGAATTCGGGTCAAAGCCGGAACATCGGCAGGCGCGGCGACCACGACAGCACGACGCAGCCCCTGCGCACCAAGAATATCTTCTATAAATTCTTTGACTTCACGACCACGTTCACCAATCAGCCCCACCACAATCACATCAGCTTCGGTGTGTCGCGCCATCATACCCAACAAAACACTTTTGCCGACGCCGCTCCCGGCAAAAAGCCCCATACGAGCCCCGCGACCAATGGTAAACAAGGCATTGATGGCGCGCACACCAACATCCAGGGGGCGTTTAACCGGGGCACGTTGCATGGGATTGATGTTGACCCCCAAGAGCGGCACGCGGATGAGTCCTGATACCGGACCAAGACCATCCAGAAACTGACCCTGCCCATCCACTACGCGACCCAGGAGACGTTCGCTGACGCTCGCCTGCGCTTCTCCGGACAAGGGTTGTACCCGGGCACCGGGCCTGACTCCGTGCAAATCACCAGCAGCCATCAACTGAAGTTTTTCGTTGTGAAAACCGACTACTTCGGCATCAATACCACGCTGATTGCTGGCTTCCACCCGGCAGCGGGTACCCACACTCACATCAAACCCTTCCGCTTCCAGAACCAGCCCCACCATGCGCACCAGGCGGCCACTGGGTAACAAGGCGGGGAAGGTTTCAGGTAGTCTTTGCGTATAATGATTCAGGGTATCTCCCCACAATTTTTGACGATCAGTAAAGCGCAGCATCATACTGAAAGCTCGCCAAATAAGCGTTCGAGGACAGCACGCCAGCGATTTTCAAGACGCAAATCAAGCTGCGTTGCCGCATGATCCAGATCACGATCCTGCCAACGGCGATCGGGTCTGGCCGCATTATCATCCAGACCTGCAGAAACCAGGACGCCACCCCTTTCGATTTGGGCATCAGCAAGCAAGTCCACTCCCTGGTCGGCAAGTTCGGGCATCAGACGCTGCAGCATATCCACATCATCAGGATGCAAACGGATAACAGGGTTGACACTCCGCAGAGGTACCGCACGCAACGCTTCCTTCAACAAAGGCAGCAATACTTCCGGGCGGAGCCGCAATTCGTGACGAATAACCTGACGGGCAATTTCCAGAGACAGCGCCAGCAAAGATTGCTCAACGCTCGCATCCAGGACCTGTAAGGGCGAAAAAAGACCGGACAGAATATCCTGCAAAGAACGTCTTTCAGCTTCAGCCCGGGCCAGTCCCTCTTTATAGCCTTCAGCCTGCCCTTCTTTATAACCTTGCTGATAGCCCTGTTCATGTCCTTTCTGCTCACTTTCCGCATAAATGGCCTGCAGCTGTTCGGCAGTTGGTAAAGCGATGGCGGCAGCAGAAAGGGTTTCGCCCGCTTCTGGGGACGACTCCATACCACCTTGGGAAGCTGTCGAAAAATTTTTGACTTCCGGCAATTGCCAGCGCTGCACCTGCGCACTGCTGTCTCTGGAGATGATCTCCGCACGCTTGTTCACAGTGACTGTCCAATCACAACATAGCCTCGCTGCTGCCACCACCCAGACTGAGCTGACCAGCGGCATCCAGTCGAGTCGCTATCTGCAAAATCGCCTTCTGACTACTTTCCACCTCACTAACCCGCACCGGACCTTTTGCCTCCAGATCGTCGCGCATCATTTCTGCCGCACGTTTGGACATGTTGGCAAAGAATTTTTCGCGCAAGGCGGCATTCGCGCCCTTTAATGCCGTCACAAAACCATCCGAGGGTATTTCACGCAGTAACACCTGCATACTGCGGTCATCCAGCTTGATCAGATCGTCAAAGACAAACATTTTCTCCTGGACCTTGTCGGCCAACTCATCATCGGTCTCACGCATATTGTCGAGAATACTGGATGAAAGACTGGTTTCCAGGCGGTTCAGAACATCAGCTGCCGCTTTTGGTCCACCCAGGCTGGCCACCTGCAGACTTTGCGCTTCACCGGAAATTTGTTCCTCCAGAATTTCATTCAACTCACGAATAGCAGCAGGCTGAACCGTTTCCAGGCTGGCCAGACGCATCATGGCTTCACTGACCAGACGATCAGGCAGGTGATGAATGACCTCTCCCGTCTGCTCCGGCTCCATATAGGCAAAAATCATGGCAATCACCTGGGGATGTTCCAGTTTGATCAAGTCGGCTATGGAACGGGCATCCATCCATTTCAGATTTTCCAGACCACTGGCATCACCACCATGAAGAATCCGATCAATCAAACTACCCGCTTTATCCGCACCCAGAGCCTTGGTCAACATGGCCCGAATATACTGATCACTGCCCACTCCCAAAGAAGTTTGGCGCTCCAGTCGGGAGCGAAAATCCGAAAGAACTACCTGTACCTGGTCCGTGGAAATGTGCGACATCCGGGCCATTGCCGCGCCGAGCTTCTGCACTTCTCGCGGCCCCAGATGGCGCATGACTTCAGCAGCTTCATCTTCACCGAGACTCAACAAAAGAATGGCACTACGATCCATGCCACTGAGGTCTTCACTCGTGCTCATTAGATAACCATTCTTTGACAACCTGCGCGGCTCTGGCAGGGTCTTGCATGACCAGCTGCCGGGAAACATACAAATCTGTTTCCAGGGGGTTACCGGGAATATTGACCTGCTCGCGAATGGCTTCAGCATTAGCCATTGCTGCTGATTCTGGAGAGGAAGCCGGGGTCCGATTCACAGAATCGTCTCCTGATTTCATATCCGCACTATCCATGCTGGGCTCCTGGCGCGCACGGCGTTTTAAAAGCGGGCGGACCACACCAAAGTAGAGCAGTAATGCCACAAAAAGAATGACCAGATAGCGCAACCCGCTGTTCATAAGATTCAAGAACCAGGACTGCTGCCACCAGGGCAATGCGCTTGCCGCTGACTGGGTGGTGAAAGGCATATTGACCACTTTAACCGTATCACCGCGCTTGGCACTATAACCAATGGCATCTTCCACCAGCTGCTGTATTTGCGCCAATTGCGCTGTCGATAAAGGTTTTGCCTTGACGGCACCCAAAGAACTTTCAGAAACCTGATCATCGACGAGCACTGCCACAGACAGGCGTTTGACGGTTCCCACAGGCTGAACCGTGTGCACAATAGTCTTGTCCACATCGTAGTTGGTGGTTGCATCCGCGCTGCTTTCGGTAGGTGCCAGCATTTTCAGGGTGGGGGCCAGAGCAATAAGCGCTCCGGGTGACAAATTGGAAGCCACCGGCGCAACCAAGGGTGCTACCGCTACTCCCGGAGGTGTGTTGGAGAGCGCCCCGGGAACCCCATAAGGTCCGGAACCACCGGTTCCAGAAGTGCTATGGGTCTGCTGACTGAGAATCTGACCTTTACCATAACTCACCGAACTGCTTTCGCTTTTAGCGAAATCAATATCCGCCGATACGGCCACCCGTACACCTTTGGCACCGACAATCGGGGTCAGAATAGCCTGAATACGTTTTTCGTATTGCTGATCCACGCTACGCTGATAAGCCAGCTGGGAGGGTTGTAATCCGTTATCCGCATTGCCACGGGTGCTCAGTATATTGCCATGCTGATCCACTACCGTAACATTTTTATCCATAAGCCCCGGCACGCTGGCAGCAACCAGATGAACAATACCGGCCACCTGGGCACTACTAAGTGCGCGACCAGGATACAAGTCCAGCATTACCGAAGCCGTAGGTTTTTCCTGCTCGCTCAGGAACACCGAGGGCTTGGGCATGGCCAGATGTACTTTGGCGCCTTCCACAGAACTGAGGGAGGCAATGGTTCTTTCCAGAGAGCCTTGCAAAGCACGCTGGTAATTCACGTGCTCCACAAAATCACTGGTACCCATGGGTTCATGGTCCAGAATGGCGAACCCCACACCGGCACCTTTGGGTAACCCGTCTGCGGCCAATTTCATGCGGGTCGCATAAACCTGATTGGCTGGTACAGAAATCACTACACCACCATCGCCAATTTGATAGGGCACATTCAGCTTCTGTAACTCGGCAATAACCTGCCCACCATCACGATCCGAAAGATTGGTGTACAACACCTTGTACGAAGTGCTTCCATTCATGAAAATTACGGCAATCAGAACGGCAAGCACAGCAGCCAAAGCTACCAACACGCCCAGACGGCGATTCGGCGGCAGCTCCTTCCAGCGGCGCTGCACTTGTGCTGCTCCGCCCGCCAGGTTGAGATTCGTAGCGGTTTCAGTCGCCATCAGCAGAATCTACGCAAGTGCTAGAAACGCATGGAATCATGCCTGTATATTCATGATGTCCTGATACGCAGAAACCAGCTTGTTGCGCACCTGAAGCATGGTCTGAAAGGAAAGATCCGCTTTTTGCGAAGCAACCATCACTTGACTGAGACTGACTGATTTGTCGCCATTGGAAAAATCCGACTGCAGTGCATTCGCCTGACTTTGTTGATTATTGACCGACCCAACCATGCTTTTCAGGGTGTTGGCAAAATCATCCGGACCGGTAGCGGATTTATCCGGCACTTTGACACCCTGTGCCTGATCGGCCAGAGCGCGCAACTGCGTCATCAAGGAATCCAGGGAATCTACACTACTCATGGTTGCACCTATCGTTTATTTTTCCTGAAACTTACAAGCAATATCCGAGCCAGTTCTATCCCAGTTCATAACCGGCTTCCCGAAAGCGCTGGATTTTGTGACGCAAGGTCCTGGGACTAATGCCCAAACGCTCTGCGGCCTGAGTCTTTGAACCGCGACTTTGGCTCAAGGCCAACGCAATGGCTTCACGTTCATGATGCGCACGCAAATCATCCAGCGCCACAACGGCCTCTGCTGTTTCGACCACCAATGTTGCACCCGCCTCAGGCAAAGGTATGCTTGCAGACGATCCCTGTAAACCCAGATCATTGACCTGAATGTCATTTTCTACCGAGAGAATGAGCGCACGTTGCAGGGCATTTTCCAGTTCGCGCACATTGCCGGGCCATTCATAAAAGTAAAGCTGCTGTTTCGCGGCCATACTGAGCCCTTTTGCGGGAAGCCCCATCTGCTGACAGTGCCGCCTTAACATATGCTCGGAAAGCGGCAAAATATCCGCCTGGCGTTCGCGCAATGGCGGAATCTGTATAGGGAAAACCTGTAGACGATAATACAGGTCTTCCCGCAAAACACCTTCCGCCACGGCCTGGCGCAAATCACGATTACTGGTGGCAATCAGACGAATATCGAGGGTAATGGTCTGCTTGCCTCCGACCCGCTCCAGCTCACGCTCCTGCAGTACCCGCAGTAACTTGGCCTGCAATTGAACAGGCATTTCTGTCACTTCATCAAGCAGTAACGTCCCACCTTGGGCCTGCTCAAACTTGCCTGCGCTACTCTGCGCCGCCCCTGTAAATGCCCCTTTTTCATGCCCAAACAAAGTGGCTTCGAGAAGGGTTTCCGGAATAGCCGCACAATTAACAGCAATAAATGGCCCCGTCTGACGACGACTTTGCTGATGAATATAACGTGCCAACACTTCTTTCCCGACACCACTTTCGCCCATCAGCAACACAGTGGCATCCGTAGAGGCTACCTTTTTCGCCATTTCCAGCGTAGCCAGCATGGCCGGAGACTGCGCCACAGGTCCTTGACTATCGGCCGGCAAATGAGGATTAGCAAACTTACGCAGCTTTTCCAGCAGAACATCTACCGTAAAGGGTTTCACCACATAATCTACCGCACCATTTTGCAGAGCCTGCACCGCCTCGGCAATCGTACCCCAGGCTGTCATCATCAATACGGGCGGTGCATCATGTTGTGCGCTCAGGGTTTTCAAAAGGGTATATCCATTCATAGGACGCATTTGCACATCACTAAGCACCAGATCGAAAGACGAAGCCGCCAGCAGGCGTAATGCGGCCGTCCCATCTTCCGCCCATTGCACCCGATAGCCTTGATCATCCAGCGCCTCCTGCAAGGCTTCAGCCAGATATTCATCATCTTCAACCAGTAAAATACGGGCCTGGTACTGCTCCATGCTTCCTACTCCTGACTCAATGAACCACTGGGCAGTGACTGAGCAACCTGCCATAACGGCAGAAGCAACACAAAACAGGTACCAGGCGATACCTTTTCCAGATCTATACTGCCCCCCATGGCCACCACAAAATTACGGGTAATGGCCAAACCCAATCCGGTACCATCCCGCCGAGTGGTATAAAATGGGATGAAAATCCTTTCCTGATCTGCTTCAGCAATACCCGGGCCAAAATCGCGAATGCGCAAGCGCAAGGTACCCCGATTGAATTCTTCAACACTAATACTGACTGCTTGTCCAGAATTACTGAAAAGCAGCGCATTATGCAGCACATTGGCCAATACACTGACCCAGGCAGCCAGGGTCCCCGTCAAAAACCAGTCATCCTGCACCACCCCGATCTCCAGAGTGACATTTTTTTGACGAAAATGCGGATCCCATTCCCGCTGCAAGGCATGGAAAATCGCTGCCAACGCTACAGAGCCGCTTTCCTGCTCCGCACCGCGCAAAAAACGCAGCATGGCATCAATGGTCGCATCCAGATGTTGCAACCTTTCCAGCGAGCGCTGCTGTTGCCGCGCAAATTGTTCGGGACCCCGGTCAAATCGCAGGTGTGAAACCGAGAGCAGCACCGTAGCCAAGGGGGTACGTAACTGATGCGCCAGTCCCGCCATCGTTTCCCCCATAGCGGCCAGGCGTTCCCGTCGTTGGGCAGCTTCTTCACGGGCACGCGCCGCTGTCACATCCTGCAATAAAATCACCTGTCCACCCTCGCCCGGCAATGCATTGACGGCAAGCGTCACTTGTACCGGCTGATCTCTGGCTGGCCCACGCAGCAGCAACCACTCATTCCCGGAACCCGACATGGGCCTGGGTTGCAAGGTCTGCCAGTCCGAACCACGCAAATCCGCGCCCAGCAATCGAATCGCTTCCGGATTCATTTCCACAATCAGCGCCGCATGGTCCACCACCAGTACTGCACCGGGAAGCATTTCCAGAACCAAGGCAAGGCGTTCACGCATTTGTTCCTTGGCTTGCAGTTCGGCGCGAAGACGCACGTTCGCCTCTGCCAGTTCTGCAGAAAGGCGTTGCACT
Source organism: Acidithiobacillus concretivorus (assembly GCF_018853445.1). GTDB lineage: Bacteria > Pseudomonadota > Gammaproteobacteria > Acidithiobacillales > Acidithiobacillaceae > Acidithiobacillus > Acidithiobacillus concretivorus. The sequence goes on along the minus strand of NZ_JABELD010000070.1, from coordinate 20,545 downwards.
TCCTGCTGCAGGGTACCGTAGGCTTCCGTCAGTTCTTGTGAGGTTTGGTTGAAGAGTTTGAAAGCTTCGATAAGGCTCGAAGCATCCGGCAAGGGCGGAGAGCCATCATCAGACATTAATGATCCATGTCCCTGATCGTGTTCAGTCCGTATTTTTTCAGTTTCTCGACCATGGTCGTGCGGCGCAGCCCCAAACGTTCCGCAGCACGGGCAACAACCTGATCACACATAGCCAGCGCTTGCAGCAGGAACTCCTTCTCGATTTCTTCCAGATGCAATTTGAGGTCAAAGGGCGGCTCCGGCAAGTTCCCCGAAGGCTCTGCCCACACGGCGGCAAGACTTTGCCTTTCATCCTGCAGCCCTGCATTTTCCACACTGCGCATGCGGACGGGCAGATCAGCACAGGAAAGCGTCTCACCACCATGCAAAATCACCAGTCTTTCTGCCAGATTGTGGAGCTCCCGGACATTCCCGGGCCAGTGGTAGGCATCCAGGGCCCGCAGGGAGTCGCCCTCAAGCGTAACGGCTAGATGACCTTCCGAGGTCAACTTATCCATAAAATAAGCGAACAGCAAATGGATATCACCCGGTCTGTCACGCAGGGGCGGCACGTGTACCGGAAAAACATTCAGACGGTAATACAGGTCTTCTCTGAAGTTGCCTTCCTGAATCCGCGTCTCCAAATTACGATGTGTAGCCGCCACAATCCGCACATGGCTCTCCAACACCCGCGCACCGCCTACCCTTTCAAATTGTTTTTCTTGAAGCACACGCAGCAGTTTTACCTGCATTTGCGGACTCATTTCAGCAATTTCATCCAGAAAAAGAGTCCCGCCCTCGGCCAGTTCAAAACGACCTTTACGCGCTGCCAAAGCACCCGTAAAAGCCCCTTTCTCATGTCCGAAAAGCTCGCTTTCCATCAATTCTTCGGGAATCGCCCCACAATTCACCGCCACAAAAGGTCCCTGATTACGCAAGGAGTGTTGATGCAGACAGCGGGCGATGACTTCCTTGCCCGTACCCGATTCACCCAGAATCAAGACGGTACTGTCTGTTTTTGCCACCTTGGCCAGCATCGCTGTCATGCGCTGGATAGACACACTGTTTCCAACCAGTCCGCAGCTTTCGCGCGACAGGCTGCGCCTCTCCAGAGTCGACCCGCTTTCCGTGCTTACTTCAGTGTACATAACAAACGCCTGTTATTCTGCGGAAAAATGATGATGATCCTTTTGCCGCGCTATGGAACGCCGATGATGACGGAATATTAGTCGATCTAATGATTCTTGCACGCGCGCGTCTAGCTGAAAGTGCAAATGATAACGGAATAGCGTTTCTGCGCTTGCCTCTGGCTGAGTCACTGACATCTGGAGGGTGCCCGGAAGAAACAGCGGCATGGCAATCCTGGGACGCAAAAAAAGGGCGACACAAACCGGGCCATTCTCATGAGGAAAGCCTGCAGAAGACGCTGCTTCCCAATACAAATCCTCTGCACCCAACAAGCATGGATAACAAGGTGGCAAAGGTTCCAGCCCTTGTATGCCCTTACCCACCAGGAGCAGCAGCAAATCGATTTTGGTTTCCAGGCTGCTGATGGCCTCCCGGTTATCATCGTCCATCAGCAAGTGATCATCCATCACCAGCAACGCCTTGAGAAGCGCCATATTATCCAGCATCAGACGACCGCGTCGCGCAGTCTCTAAATCCCCCATTTCCAGACTCAGGGGAAGCATATCTTCCAGCACCACGGCATGCGGCTCCAGCATCGGTCACTCCTTCAGATGCGAAAATTATGCCTCAGGAATGACCCAGCAACCCCCTCCACGCATCGCGCAGATCTACCAGCACCGGCTGGCAGGCATCCAGCGCCTGCAAATCATCAAAAATATTGGCTTGTGCCAACTGATTTAACAGGAAACGATAAAGACTGTCGAGATTTTTGGCAATTTCACCGCCCTCCTCAAAATTCACGCTGGCTAAAAGATGCGCTGTCAGCTGATAGGCCTTGTCCATAGAATCGGCCTTGGCACTCATGTCCTTGGCTTGAATCGCCAAACGAGCGCGCCGAACATATTCAAGAATACCTTCCAGACCTAACAAAACCAGCCGGTCACTGGAAATCCCCTGATTACCAACCTGCTTATAAGCCTGCATGGCGGCTGCTGTCGCTAAACTCATAGCTCAAAAACCTCCTTAACTACTGGAACTCGAACTGGATGAACTGGAGTTGTTCGACGAGTAAAAAGCGTTGAGATACTGACCAGTAGACTGCAAAGAAGACAGTTGCGACTGCATGGCGGCAAACTGCTGCGTGAGCAAAGCGGTCTGATTGGAGGCTGACTGTTGCAAGGTCGTAATCTGCGCACCCAAGCCATTAATGGAAGAAGTGATACCGTTCTGAGCGGCGCTCACAAAACCACTTTGGGTATTGAGCGCCGAACTCAGTAGTGTGCTCATTTGCTGATATAGCCCCTGGCTGAGGGTTACTGCTCCCAGATTTCCCGTACTGTTCCCGGTAATGTTGACCTGCAAGCCAGCGGCATTCCCCGGACCGGTGACCGTCAGCGTCTGACCTGAACCGCTGGTACTTTGACCATTAATTGTACCCGCTACATCGGTTCCGGTAGCCGTCAACAAGCTGGTACCGATCCCGGTACCGCCAGAACCTGCAGCCACATTGGATTTTACGGTGAAAGACTGGGCGCTCCCATAGGCATTGGACTGCAATTCGAGATAACCATTATTGGCGCTGGCGGTAATGCCCGCCATACCCGACTGCTGCAAGGTATCATTAATGGTATTCACAATATCATTGAGGGTACTGCCCGAACTCAACGAAACCACCACCGAACTGGACCCCGATCCAAAAGTCAGACTTTCGCTCTGAAGGATGCCGCCGGAAGGAATGGCCGCACTCCCCGAAGTGCTGGCCTGGGTCGCAGTCTGACTGACGTTAATGGCATAAGTCCCTGCCTGCGTGGCGCTGGTCGCCGTCAGATACTGGACGTTGGCATTACTGGTACTGCCCGCCTGACCAAACAGGCCTGCTACGGTATTGAAATCAGCAGAGAGTGCCGTACTCAAAGTACCGGTGTTCAGGCTGATCGTACCACTGCTGGTGAGTCCCAAACCCACACTGCCCAAGGAGTTATACGAACTTCCCGAAGATATCCCGATACCCTGCCCGGAAATCAAATCCAGCAACTGAGTCCGTAAACCCTGCACCGAAGCATCACCCAACAATGGACCACCAGAACCAGCCTGAGCATTATAGGCAGTCAACTGGTTGATGGTGCCCATGGTCTTATTAAAAGCACTCACAAAGCTCTGCACACCCGACACAAAACCGCTATTACTGCTGGAAACCTGCAGGGTTGCATTACCGCTGGCTTGCAGCAAATTAAGTGTCACCCCGGGGATAGCCCCGGAAATCGTATTAGTCGTACTGGTTACCGGCAAACCGTTAATACTGACACCGGCATTTTGAGCCTGTTGGCTTAAAGTCATGGAACCTGATACGCCATTACTGTAGCTGAGAGAAGATAAGCTTCCCGTTGCGCCACTGGTACTGACCGAAAAAGCACTATTCACCCCCGTACCATTTCCGGTAAGAGTCAGTCTGTAGCCAGTACCATCATAGACGACTGCGGCATTCACTCCGGTGTTGGCCTGATTAATGGCACTGGCAATGCCATCCAGACTGTCATTGGAAGCGTTAATAGCCACATTCTTCGCAGAACCACTACCCACCTGAATTTGCAGGGTACCGGTACCCACTGAATTATTGGTGGTGCTGGTAAAATTACTGGAATAAAGACTCTGAGACTGAGCCAGAACCATATTACTCAGACTGTAACTTCCCTGCGGAGCATTGGCTGAAGCCGTAGCCGTAGCTGCATTGTTATTGGAAAGGGTCACGCTTCGATTATTGGTATTTCCGAGATTCTGCAAACTGCTCATGGCCGACTGCAAACCGGAAAGACTGCTTTGCAGGGTACCCCAGGCACTTAAAGTAGTTTGGTAAGATTGTTGCTGATTTTGCAGGATAGTAATAGGGGCCTGATAGGCAGCACTTAAATTCGTAATAAGTGACTGGACATCAATACCACTGACCAAACCAGATAGTGAAGCGGTCATAATCTTTACTCCTGCACAATAAATTTCAAAAAATTCAGGCCTTGGTGCTCATCAAACTACCGGGTTGCAATGCGTCTCCAGTTTCAGCACTTTTCACGACCTGTTCGGCCGGCACGTAATATTCAAAAAATGTTTGTTTGGTGACTTTATCACTGAGTTTCACCAGAACCTGTCCGGGATGTGTTCCATCCGGGTCCAAACCAGCCTGTAAGGTAACCGAAGCACTTGCCGGAAAATTATTTTGTAATTTCTGAATAGCCTGCTGCACTTTTTCAGCTTTTAAAGTTGATTTTTTAGGTGATGTTGAAGTTGTATCTAAGGTGCTTGGTGGCAATGTTGGCGGTCGTGTCGGCGGTACATTCGCCTCAGCCCCTTGCTGCGTATCTGACGCTGCACTTCCGGGTATAGATAACGAACTTTTTGCCATAGAGAGAGCATCCATATTCATTCTCCACTGATAAAACTCTCCCACCCTGCAGAAGTGGGAGAGAAACGGATTAAAGCATCATCACCTTAGGGCAGAAGCTTGAGGTAGCTCTGCTGCAAGGAGTTTTCCTGCGCCAGGGTAGAAATACCTGCCTGTTGCAGAATCTGATACTTGGTCAACTGCGAAGTCGCCTGCGCAATATTCGCATCCTGAACTACCGACTGCGCAGACTGCAGATTGGTAGCCGTAGTCTGATCATTGGAAACCGAAGCCTGAATCCGGTTCTGGATAGCACCCAGACTACCGTTTTGCTGGTTCAGATAGTTGATGGCCTGATCGACAATACCGATAGCCTGCTGGGCACCGGCGGCGGTGGTGACATTTATGTTTGATACCGCTGAGCCACTCAAGGCAGTAGCCTGAGAACTGAAGCCAATATTACTACCACTTCCAATTGCATAAGAACTAGATGAATCAAATAAAACAGCACCCTGAACCAGAATGTTTGCAGAACCTGAAGTGACCTTACCAGCTGTAATATTATTGACAGAAGAACTACCACTTACAGCCTGCAAAGTACCAGTAGACCCAGAAGCAAGACCAGCACCACTTAGAGCACCGTTAGATGTAGTCCCTGCCGAAATATTAATGTTGTTACCATTAGCATTGGTCAAGACCAGTTCAGCTTGACCATTAACCACCTGGGTGCTGGCCGAAGTTCCAGTCACTGCAGCCTGGTTATTGATTGCAGTCACCAAGGAGTTGATATCTGGCTGGCCGTTGCTTCCGTTGGAAATATTTGCAGATATGTTTACGGCATTGGTTGGGCTGCCACTACTTCCATTGCTCAGGGTGAAAGTATAAGTACCTGTGGTTGCCGTAAAGGCGACACTGGTAATTGCCTTGGCTGTCACGCCCGTTTGCGCAGAAATCCCGTTGATTGAAGCTGCAATATTACTAGCAGATTCACCGCTAGTTGTAACGCTAATCGTTGCCGTACCTACACTTCCCTGTATCGTCATACTCCCGCTAGTGAAATTACCGCCACCGGCAGAACCACTGGTACTGACAGTAAAAGCCCCACCCGCCGCGTAGCCATTATCTACAAAAGCACCAGAAGAAACATAGACATTGCTGCTTGTTCCAGATGTGGTCGTAACGTAATTACCCATCGCACTGGTTTTACTATCCCCAACCGCCACATTGATAATCTGGTTGGAGTTGGCCCCTACCTGGAAGGCAGCGCCCGCAAAAGTGCCATCCAACAGGTTTTGACCATTGAACTGGGTCTGGGTGGCGATGGTTTGCACCTGCGCCAACAACTGACTGACCACGCCCTGCAGAGCTTGACGGTCTGAAGTGGTGTTGGAGGCGTTAGCAGCCTGCACCGCTGTGGTACGAATCTGCTGCAACAGGCTGGTCTGGTTCTGAATGGCACCTGTAGCGGTTTGCACCAGAGAAACACCTTGGTTACCATTAGAAACCGCTTGGTTCAACCCATTGATCTGGGTCTGAAAACGCTGGGCAATAGCATAACCTGCGGGGTTATCCGCCGGGCCATTGATACTCTTGCCCGTGGACAACTGCTGAAGATACGTATTGAGACTTCCTTGCGTACCATTCAATGCATTCAGCGTACTTAATGCTGAGGTATTCGTGTTGATAATTCCTGAAATTGCCATGAGATAACTCCTTTCTTAGGGTTGAAATGGCATCCTTGCCAAGTTGTACTTACTCTGTACATTACCTATAACGGCACTCCAGCGAAAAACTTGAATCGACTCAGAAAGTGAAGAAGAGGCGACGTTATAGTTTTAGAAATCTCAGCCTGATGGCAGAAGCTTGAGATAAGCCTGCTGAAGCGTATTTTCCTGGGCCAGGGTCGAAATACCTGCCCGTTGCAGAATCTGATACTTGGTCAGCTGTGAGGTTGCCTGAGCGATATTGGCATCCTGGACAGTCGATTGGGCAGGCTGCATATTGGTGGCAGATGTCTGGTCGTTAGCTACTGAGACCTGAATCCGGGTTTGGGTGGCACCCAGCTCACTGGCCTGCTGATTCAAATAGTCCAAGGCCTGATCCACAATGGTAATGGTCCGTTGCGCCGCCTCTCGGGTGCTGACATTAATGTCAGCCAGTGCCGAACCACTCTGCAGCCTGCTGACCTGGCTGCTGAATCCGATCATATCGCCATTATTGATCCGATAGGAACTGGACGAAGCAAAAAGCACCGCCCCCTGAATCAGCGCGTTATGAGAGCTACTGTTGATGGGGTAACCGATGGACGCCTGAGAGCTTCCACTGACGGCTTGCAAACTTCCAGTCGAGCCAGCGGCAAGCGCTGTGGATGCCAACTGACCATTGGCCAACCCTGCTGAAATGTTGATATTGTCCCCATTGGCATTAGTGAGAATCAGCTCGGGAATACCATTAACCACATGGGTGCTGGCAGCGATTCCGGTGACCGCAGTCTGATGGTTAATGGCCGTCAATAAGGCATTTATATCGGGTTGACCGTTGGCGGTATTATTCACGCTGGCAGAGATGTTCACGGCATTCCCGGGTAAACCACTACTCCCATTACTGAGGGTAAAAGTGTAGCTTCCCGTAGCCACCAGAAAGGAAGCACTGTTATAGGCATTGACCGCTGCAGCAATGCTCGCTGCCGACTCAGTTTCGGTGTTGACATCAACCTGCGCGTTACCAAATGGTCCTTGGATGTTCAGCCCGTTGCTCCCCGTTCCGGAACTAAAGGAACCGTAATAGGTATTGGGGGAAATCTGTGTTTCAGTGGCAGGCGTGTTACTTGTGATCAGGATTCCTCTGGAGCTGAATGCATCATTCTCTATATGAACCTCCTGAAACATTCCGGTAGAGTCTGGTGCCATAGCCGACCCGCCATTATTTTGAATGTAACTGATATGACCACTGCCACTTTCTATAGTTGGCGGATTCTGGGTAATGTTAGAACCTGCTTTAAAAACATTTCCTTGCACACTGGCAAGATATGTCAGCTGGGTAGACGACCCGGTTTTCGTTATGGAAACTAGGTTTTCATTCACAGAGTTGCGTAGTGAGCTCAGATGTGGCGCACTGTCAGGCAATGTTACGGTGATTTCATTTGTTTGAATGTTATAATTGTAGCTTCCATTGGTTACATAGGGTGGACCGCTAAAGGAAATGTCCTTGTCGTTGGCAGGATAAGTCAATTTCAATACGGGTGTACCGTTAACCAATTGCGTTGTGCCCGAAATTTTGATTCCTGCGCTACTGATTGCTGTAGCGATTTTATTAAGTTCCTGCGTATCCGGCGGGTTTCCCGTTAATGTCACTTTGACTTTGCTACTGATACTTCCACCATTCTCCAACCCCCGCGATATATAGAAATCATAAGTTCCACCGCTGAAGGTAAAGTAGGCACTGGTCTGGGCTGGAGTAATAGTGAAGGCACCCCCTGGTGCGAAGCCTCCGCTCACAAAGGCGCCATTACATCCGTAGCTATCGCTGTACGGGGACACTGCGGGAATATGATCCCCCATGGCTGACGTCTGTGCGTTACCCACCGCCGCATTGATAATCTGGTTGGAGTTGGCCCCCACTTGAAATGCCGCGCCCGCAAAAGTGCCATCCAAAAGATTCTGACCGTTAAACTGAGTCTGGGTCGCAATGCTTTGCACCTGGGCCAGCAACTGACTCACCACACCCTGTAGGGCCTGACGGTCAGCAGTGGTATTAGAAGCGTTAGCTGCCTGCACTGCCGTAGTCCGAATTTGCTGCAACAGGCTGGTCTGGTTCTGAATTGCGCCTGTAGCCGTCTGCACCAAGGATACACCCTGATTTCCGTTGGCAATCGCCTGATTCAACCCGTTTATTTGAGAATGAAAACGCTGGGCTATGGCATAGCCCGCCGGATTGTCTGCCGGGCTGTTGATACTCTTACCCGTGGACAATTGTTGCAAATAAGTATTGAGGCTACCCTGGGTACCATTGAGGGCTTCCAGCGTGTTCAATGCCGAAGTATTTGTATTGATAACACCTGATATTGCCATGGCCTGTCCGTTTATTTGAAACATCAACAACCAAGCCCATCAGCAAAATCAGTGCCATAATTTTTTACAACCATAAAATCAATAAAATAAAGTCCTTCAAGAGGTGTTTAGTAGCTGTTAAGCTACCGCCTTACATTCTGTCGGCTCAGATCTGGCAATTTTTTGCCGCCCCCCTCTCCGTAACAACAGGCATTTTCCAGAGCTTGAGAATCAGGTGCTTGCGGGCTACATTGGTCACTATCAACCCTATCACTGAGGGAAGCCCATGAGCGCCCGTACCGAGCACCGAAGCCTGAGCGAGGCAGAGTACCTTGATGCCGAAGCTACGGCTGATTATAAAAGCGAGTATCTGGCTGGCGAAGTGTTTGCCATGGCCGGTGCCAGCGAGCGACACAACCGCATTGCGGGTAATATTTTTTTTCATCTGCGCTCGGCCAGCCGTGGCCACTCTTGCCGCGCCTTCATGGCGGACATGAAGCTGCGTATCAGCACCCAGCAAGCCTTTTATTATCCTGATGCCATGCTGGTCTGTGAACCCGAAGACGATCACCCCTTGTACAAAAGTGCTCCCTGCTTTCTGGCTGAGGTATTGTCACCTGCTACTGCTGCCATCGACCAACGAGAAAAATGGCTCGCCTATCGGGATATCCACGCTTTACAGTATTACCTTCTGGTAGACTCGGAGCGGATTTACGCCCGACTTTTCAGACGCGAGGGTGGCATTTGGGGCGAGCAGGTTCTCGACCCCGGAGATATCCTCCAGTTGGACTGTGGGGGGTTATCTATCAGCCTATCTTTGGATGACCTTTATGAAGACAGCGGGCTTTGATTCTCAGGGCAGCCAAGCCGCCAACCAGTCGTCCAGATTTTCCTCCAGTAACCAGTTGGCGCGCACAAACTCCCGCAAGCGGTCGCCAGCCGCTTCCAGAGCCTGTCGATCGGCAATCTGCTCTCGAATGGCCCGCACCCAGTCGCGATAGCGATTGGCAACCCGAGTGACAGGAAAATCTCCCTGATAGGGGAAAATATCGGAACAAATTACCGGATAGCCAAGTATCCCGTATTCCAGAATCCGCAAATGGCTTTTGGCTTCATTGAAAGGATTATTTTCCAAGGGTGCCAAGGCCAGGTCCAGGTCCAGGCTGGCCAATTTGCCGGGATACTGAGGTAAGGGCACCCCCGTATGGAACTCACGGACATAAGGACGCAGTGCATCGGGGCAGAGACCGAAAAACACCCAGTCCACATCGTCGGCCAGATCGCGCACCACATCGGCGATCATTTCCAGATCACCCGTGTGCCCCACGCCGCCGGCCCAACCGACTCTGGGCTTGGCTTCACCGCGTCGGCGGGGCCGCAAGGATCCCCAAATGGCGTCTTCAATGCAATTGGGTTGCACGCGCACTTCATCGGCAAAGCCTTTGTAGGCGTTGGCAAGGGGCTCTGTCGCGACCACTAAGCGGTTGCAGAGGCCTGCTGCCTTGCGAAAACGCTTGGCGATGTCCTTGTGAATTTGGGCCTTATGCAGGCTTTTTACCGGTAAATTGGTGATTAGGTCATCAATTTCAAAAACCCGGAAGGTTTTCAGCAGTTTTTTGTGCCGCTCCAACGCCTCAATTTGCGGCCATTCCATTTGCCGCTGCAACACAATACTTTCCGGGGAAAAGCGCTCCATTTCCGCTGGCTCAAATATCCGCATGGTTTCCCAACCCTGCACCCTTCCCGCCTGTTGCAAGGCGCGCATAGGGGAGATGATCCGGTACTCTCCACAGCCCTCCCGGTCTGCAGGATGCACCAGGATGCGCGGGCGTGGTCGCCATTCCGGATCCCAGGACAGGGCGGCCTGATCTTCAAGCAGAAAATCCGTACTCGCCAGACTCAAATGGCGATTATAAGCGGGGTCAAAGGCCAATTGGGGCAGCCATTTCTGATAAAAAGCCATTTTTTCACCCGCAAAACGTTTTTCCTTTTCGGGGCTGGGTTTTTTCTCGACTTCACCGCGCTGACTGGCGGAACCTTCATGGAGGAGCATCGCCCAAGGGGTGAAAACAATTTTATGCCCCGCTTCTCGTGCCTTCAGGCAGAGATCGATATCATTGTAGGAAACCTGAAACTGTTTTTCATCCAGTCCACCCAACTCTTGATATAACGATTTTTCGATGAGCAGACAGGCCCCTGTCACCGCCGACAAATTCTGGGTCAGCATAGCCCGGCCAAAATAACCCCGATATTCGGGTGGCTGACCAATAAAGGGATGCTCTGCCGGCCCGCGCATTCCAAGAATCACTCCGGCATGCTGAATTTTGCCATCGGGAAAGAGCAACTTAGCGCCCACAACCCCCACCTCCGGACGTAAAATCTGACTGACCATTTCATCCAGCCAGTCGTCATGCAGTGCCGCCGTATCGTTATTGAGCAATAGGACATAATCGCCTCGTGCCTGTTCTGCTGCGCGGTTATTCATGGCTGAAAAATTGAAAGGACCGGGATGCCGCAGTACGCGCAAGCGGCCACCCAATTGCTCCTCCTGTGCCGCAAGCATTTCCAGATAAGTCCGCGCTTCGGCATCATCGCTGTCATTATCGACAATGAGTATTTCATAATGTGCGTACTTAGTTTTTTCAATCAGCGATTCTACGCAGCGCTGCAAATAGCAGAGTTGGTTGCGTGTGGGGATAATGATGGAAACCAGAGGCGTACTACTGAGGGGATAACGCACCCGAGTGGAAGGCGGGAAGGGTCCGGGCAGCACTTCCGCAGCAATATTCAGGCGCTGTAAATGCCTCTGCAATGCAGCTTGACTGACCTGGAGTATTTCCTCAACGGACTTGTTGCAGTGCCCGCCACCCTGTAAACGATGGTAGAGCACTTCTGGGATATGGCCGATGCCGGCATCACCGATTTTTTCCCAGGCCCGCAAGACGAAATCATAATCTTCAGCACCATCAGCTTGAGGATCAAAACCACCGAGCGCCTCAAATAGTTCTTTTTTGATGACCAGCAAGCCACCTATATAAGGTAAGCTTCGCAAGTAGTCGATATTGAAATCGGGCTTGCAGTGGGGATTGACGTGCTGACCATCAGGCGTAAGGGAATCTTCGTCGGTGTAGATGAGTTGCCATTCGGGGTGATTCTGGATGGCCATCTGGGTACGGAATATGGCGTCGGGGGCGAGTTGGTCTCCGGCGTCGATCAGGCCGAGCCAGTCGGCGTCCCCGACGAGCAGCTCGTGGTTAGCACGCTCAATCAAACCGGCGGTGTCGGATTGATCTGGAACCAATAGTATCCTGTAGCCGAACCGTTGCGCATTCAAGGAGTCAGCAGAGTGCTGCATCCCTGACTGCGCGTGCGTCAGCAAGGCTAGAGCGAAATCAGGGATCGCGACTTCGGCATCACTCCACTTAGCGATGGTTTCATTGATCCAAGTCTTTTCTGATGGCAGCCAACGGGCTTCGGGGAGCCAAGGGACGGGCGGGGGTGACGACCCGGCCGTAGGACCATTAGAAGACGCAGCGGCACCAGCAATTCCTCCCGACAAAAGCGCACTCTTTACCGGCTCTGACCATTGCGGAGGCTGCGAATGTTCCGAAAATTGTCCACATCCACCCAAACGTAGGCGGGTGCGCCACGCATCTGCAGGCCTGCGATCAAGTTGATTGAGCACCGCAGTGATAACTTGAGCCGGAGCGATCGCCTCCATGCAGAACGCCTTACCGAACTTACAGCGGGGGTCGGTGTTTGGTGCGGGAAGGTCATGCAGACAGCCCGCGCACTCGACTGGCGAGCGCAGCGCAGTCTGCTCCGCACCGAATGGGGCACGATACTTTGGATCAGCCATTCCATATAGGCCTACTGCTGGGGTACCGACTGCGGCAGCAACATGAAGCAACGCTGAATCTGGGCCAACCAACAAGTCGGAGACAGCTATTGCAGCAGCGGTTCCGCGCAGATCTAGCTGGTTTACTAGATTGAGAATTCGCGCTGTAGCAGGCGGCTGGAAATCAGCACCAGCACCGACCGCAATCAGCCCTAAGCGCGGATCGGCCATTAACACAGCGAGCAGAGAATGCCAATGCGCCATTGGCCACGACCGGTCGGGCGTCGCGCCCATATGCACGGCGATAATGCGATTTACCATTCCCCAGGAATCACCTGCGGCAGCCACCCTACTCCCGATAATTTGATAATCGCGGCGATCAAGATGTAATTCAAGTGATGGATTTGGCAAGACGACACCGGCCTCATTAGCATAGGCAATCAATATGTGCTGCTTTGGCTGGCGCTCGTAAACTTCATCGAGATTAATGACCAAATCGCTATCTCTTGGTCGGAAGCCAGATGATGTCGCCATAAGCAAGTCAACGTGCGGATTACCCGCGAATACCTCGTTGATATCGGTAGAAACTATCAAAGTGTGATCCGGCAGCTTCTCGCGTACTGCGCGCACAATAGGGGTAGCTTGAAGTACATCACCACGTGCATAGCGCCTCTGCACGACGACGCGAGGACGATGCGGAGCTACGCGCGGTTCCTCCAAGAGCATCAGATAATCTTCGTCTTGATCCGGGTTGATCTGCTCCAGCGGGGTGATCCGTCCCGTATCGTCCAAGGCATTTTCCTGAAACAAAGGCCGCCCCTGGCGCCAGTAGCTGATCCGACCGAAATGAGGCTGCAGTAAGTCGCGAATGCGGCGATAGTTCCACGCGCTCCAATGATGAGGATTGAGGTGAAAGCCGTGCCAGCGTTCGCAAGGCAGCGACAACAGCATGCGCCCGCCCGGCGCCAGCTTGCTCATGAGTGCGATCAAGAAAGCTTCAGGGTCGCCGATATGCTCGACAGTCTCAAGCGAGAGCACCCAGTCGAAGCTCAACTCCTCCAGTTCCTCGAGGGGGCCAAGATGGAAGCGAGCCCGGCCCGGCGGGTTGAGCCGGCGGGCTAGACCGACGGCCAGCGAATCAAGGTCGGCACCGAGGTAATCGGTTACGCCAGGACGGCGTTCGAGCAACCATGCCGCACCGTAGCCGGGGCCCGTGGCGACTTCGAGGACCCGACCTTCTGTGACGAGGCTATCGACCCATCGGTAGCGGTTGAGTACCTGAGCCGTCGTCCAGTAATTCTCCATCCCAGGGATCGACCGACCATCAAGCATTTGCTGAACTGTACCGCCGAATGCCTCCCGGAACTCGCCGGTTACGATGACCTGTCCTTGCTGCGGATTGCCCTTCCAATACTTCAACACCTCGGTCGTGATACGCGCGAGAAGGATGTCTGGCCAGTCGGCGAAGCAATCGGGCCAGGTCAACCGACTGGCCGCCTCATTGATCGGCAATGCCAACGCCGGAACCAGACGGCCGGATTTCGGTAGATGGAAGTACAAATCAACGTGCGGTTGGGCCACGCCGTCGGCCAGCAACACGTCGAAGCGGACGGTGCAGAGATCAATTCGCTCTTGATTGAGGTTCCGCAACGTGGCGCGGGACAACAGTTGCCGCTGATCGAGCTGTGGGTCAAAACTGAAGGTGCGCTGGGATTTCAAGTGTCGTCCTCTCTTCTCGCTGACCAGATTACAGATATTGAAACAAACTCAACCCCTGCACTTGCACAAATGCCTTCTGTGCAGCCTGCAACGCCGTCGAGCTTTCCTGAAACTGAGTAATCACCTGGGGGTAACTCACATCGGCAATATTACCCTGGTCGGTCTGAAATTGCTGGGTCAGACTAGCATTCAGCGATTGCACACTCTGGGCCTGCTGGATATTCGAACCAATTTGCGCCTGGGTACTCAGCAGCGTGGTCTGGAACTGGTTCAGGTTTGCCAGGGCTTTACTAATGTCTTGTGCGCGTCTCGTATTCGCACCTGGAGAACCGGAACTGCCAGTAAAGGCGTCAATCAGATTGCTGAAGGTCTGAAAAATGCTTTGGGGCTTTGCAGCAGCCAGAGTAAATTGGGCGGTTTGTCCCGATGCTGGCTGTCCATTCGTCGAAACCGTCATAAAGGGGCTGCCGTTCAAGGTACTGGGTATGTTAATGCTTTGCCCGGGAGTATAAGTGCCGCTGACAACAATTCCGACGGAGCTGGCTGACGACCATCCTGAAACCGCACCTATGCCACTGCTGACCGTATATGTCAGGCCGCTGGAAGTACTGTTACTGATGCTCACATCGTATTGTACATTATTGGCCACAAACTGGCTGTCCGCCGTCGCCTGATTCAGCACACTGCCCGGCCCCATAGTGGTATTGCCTACATCGGTGGCTGTTGCTCCGGGGGTTGCCGGAATCTGATAATTACTGCCGGAAGCGGTAACCGTAAAAGTGCCATTTCCCGCCGGGACATTCATGAAAATCTCATTACCGGCCTGAGAAACAGACGTCGTCAGTCCCGGGCCGATTTGCAGATTTTTCTGGCTGGAATCACCCGTATATTGGACGGTACCATCACTCTGTAGCTGAAATGGCGGAGTCTGGGCATTGGACCCGCCATAGATGTAAGTTCCATTGGCATCCTGCGTATTAGCCAGTTGCACCAGTTGCTGCAGGTTACCTTGCATGGTCGTTACCGCATTTTGCAGGTCATTGGAATTGACTGTGGCATTATTCATCTGCACCGCCAGTTGCTGCACCTGATTCATCAGGGTACCGACTGTTTGCAAGGTGCTGGAACTCATACTGAGCCCCTGTTGAGCGTAAGTATTACTTTGTTGATAGCTGCCCAGATTGGCAATTTTGGTGTTGAGATCGAGCACCTGAGCATTACCCACAGGATCACTGGTAGGGTTAATCAGCGCATTGCCGGTGGAAAGCTGCTGCGAAAGATTGTTCAGCGTACTTTGTTGGTTCAACAAGGAATACAGGCTACTTTGGTAAAATTCCTGGGTGCTGACGCGCATGCTGTTCTCCTTATAGAGCCTGTATCAATGACTGAAACAAGGTGCTGCCCACCGAAATGGCTTTAGCTGCCGCCTGATAGGCCTGCTGATACTGAATCAGACTGGCTGCCTCTTGATCCAGATTCACGCCGGAAACCGCTTGCTGCGAGGCTTGGGCCGACTGCAAAACCGTAAGCTGGGCCTGGGCATTATTCTGGGCCTGAGCGGCCTGATTGGTCACCTGTGTGAGCAATTGCGCCGCATTATCATTAAAGGTGGCCGTTCCATTATTCAAAACATTATTCAAAACCTTCTTGGTGGCCAGCGCTGCCATCGCCTGGGCATTACCGTTACTCCCTGCCCCGCCCGGACTCAACGTAAAGGCATCGCCAGAAGCTGCCAATGTACCACTGAGATTCACCTGCCAATAACTCCCCGGCGCGTTGGGGTTCTGGATATCGATGATCGTACCGGAACCACCCAGACTGACCGTTCCAGAACCTATCACCGAACCAGTGCCAGACCCGGAAGAAATCTGGAAGGTCGCCGTACCACCCTGACTGGCTCCACTGGTCATCGTGATCTGCAAATTAGTCGGAAATGGCGATACATTGTTCAGCAACACAGCGCCGGAGACGGTACCGCTGACATATTGTCCGGCAGAAAGGGTCATATTACCTAGATTATCATTCTGCAGACTGCCGCTGCCTAACACGCCGGGGCTACTCACAAAAGGACTGGCCGCCGCAATACCCGTAGGATCAGTCAGTACCGTCTGCATATCTGCGGCACCCAGACGCGTCGGCTCTACCAGAAAGCTGTCCCCTGTTGCCGCAGTTCCGGACACCTGCAACTGGAATCCTACCCCAGAAAAATTCAGGGTCGTCGTACTCCCGTATATTGAGCCGGAAGTACTGACCACCGTTGCTCCCGTACTGCGGTCCTGCAAGGTCCATAGGGAGCCTGAAGTTTTACTCAAAATATAATCGTTACCACTCAGATTTCCGACATTACTAATGGAGCCCACCACGGAAACTGCGCCACTACTATTATGCGTATTCGCGAATACTTGCACAGGCCCTGTGCTGAACAAGGCCGAACCGCTGCTACCGTTGAGATTCAAGCCCTGCGCCTGCTGGGCATTCAAGGCGGAGGCAATACCATCTGCCAAAAGACCCAAGCCATTTTCAGCAGGATTCAACGATTGACTACGAAATTGTAATAATCCGCCCAGAGCACCGCCGCTAAGACTTTTAGAGATATCCGCGCCGTTGCTGGCATAGCCCACATCCAGAGTTTGCGGGTTGTATGGGCTACCCTGGGTCTGCAGGGCAAACGATTGACCACCCGCTACCAACACTTGCCCGTTACTGAGAAACACACTGAGCTGGTTATTATTCTGATTAAGAACCTGCACACCCACCTGACCATTTAATTCGGTAATCAGATGATCGCGCTGATCCAGCAAATCATTGGGTGAGCCGTTGGGATTACCCTGCGCGGCAGAAATCTGAACATTCAATTGCGCAATCTGCTTGCTGATGCTGTTAATCTGGTCAACGGACTCTGTAATCTGCTGATTTACCCCGCTGCCTACACTGGCCAACTGCTGTCCCAATGACTGAAAGGTCTGGCTGAGGGTCTGAGCATTGCTGAGCATGCTCTGGCGGGCGGGAATATCATCCGGGCTGGCAGCCACTTGCGCGACCCCGGAAAAAAACTGGCTGACCTGAGAACTGACACCACCATTATTGAGAATGCCCAGAATATTCTGGAGGGAACTCGATAAACTGGCCTGCCCACTTGCGCTGGCACTGGCCGTCCACACCTGACCCTGTAAAAAGCTGCTGTAACTGCGTTGCACGGAATCGACCTGAGTGCCGTTTCCATAATAAAGGCCGCCAATGGCGGTGGGAATGGCCGTTGATTGCAATGCACTTTGTTGACTGTATCCAGGCGTATTCACATTGGCAATATTATCACCAACCACCTGCAAGGCGGATTGTGCGGCTTGCAAACCGGTCAATGCATTATTTACCAGCCCACTGATTCCAGACATGATTATGCACTCCCCAATGAACGGCCCGTATATTCCCCACTACCATAAACAATTCCGGCTTGTTGCCGCAGCAAAACCAGAGCCTCCCCTAAACCAGAACCGGCAACCCGCAAAGCATGATCCAGGGCACTATAACTTTCCTGAAGTGCCAATACCGCCTCATTCAGTTCTACTGAAGGCGCCGCCTTTTGATTACTGGCGCGCAGGGCTAATAGACGCTTTCCCAAAAGTTCGGGCGCATCCGCTTTCGGCATGGGCTGGGTCCAATCACCACGGGCAAGCCACTGTCTTTGCTCTTCAAAGACCGTCATCAGCTGATTAACGGTTTCCAGTTCTTGCTCCAAGGATTGACTATCCATTATTTACCCCCGTCCCTGCACTATTCCATATTCTGGTAACGACACAAAAAGGCATAAGGTTTAGCCGCCTGCCTTAACGGCTGACTCCCCTGCCATCACCTCTTGCATCAGCGGGCTATCTGCTACTGCCACCAGTTTGTTCGCATATTGCGGATCGGTCGCATAACCTCCCTGCTGCAAGGCTTCGGCAAATCCGGCAATATTGTTGCCCTGCCCTAACGCTCCGCGATAACGGGGGTTGTTCATTAACAAGCTGGCGTAATTACGCACACTGTCCCCGACCGATTGATAAGCCCGGAAAGCGGCATTTTCCACTTCATTCACGCCGTTTTCGAATTCATGTGTCAGGCTATCCACCGAACTGCCGAGCCAGGAACCGCCTCCCTTGATGCCGAAAAGATTATTGCCTGCCACATGACTCCCCCAACCGGTTTCCAGAGCCGCTTGGGCAATAATGGCAGTGGGTGCCACGCCCAACTTCTGTGCGGCAACCTGCACCGAAGGCAAGATGGATTGCACAAAGGACTTGGCTTGTTCCAGAAGACTCTGGGAGGGTTTGGCCCAGCTTTCCGAAGTCATGACCGGAGCAGACAAGGCAGCATTACGGACGGGCATGGTCATTGTCTTGTCCCCGGCCGGTGATGTGTTCGGCTTACCCCAATGGAGGTTATAACGTGTGGCAATTTCCTTGGCCAAGGTCTGGGCAATACCTATACCCTGCCCTTGACTGACGGTTTGCGCAATCTGCTGGTTAAAAAGTGATTTTATCATTGGACCGGAATTTTTTCCGGTTAAATCCGAGCCGAAAGAAGTAGCCGACATGGACGAGAGCATCTCCTGCAGCAAAACGGCTTCAAACTGTTTGGCGACGGCCAGAATGGTTTTTGGATTATGCGCCTGGGCATCACTACGCAACTGATTCAGTCCGGAAAAGTTGAGGGCATCACTGGCGGTAGCTGCAGCAGCCTGCGGACTGACCTCCGCAGAGCGCGTCGTAGCAGTCAAATTGATGGCGGCACTCATATCACTTCCAGTTGCGCGTGCAAGGCACCCGCCGCTTTCATGGCCTGCAAAATGGCAATCAGGTCTGTAGGGGTTGCACCCACCGCATTCAAAGCACGAACCACGGCTTCGAGACTCACTCCCGGTTCAAACATCAACAACTTCGCTTGGGGTTGCTGAACTTTGACATTAGCTTGCGGTGCCACCACTGTCTGACCGGCTCCCAGGGGATTAGGCTGACTGACCAGATACTTCTGGGAAATGGTTACGGATAAATTACCATGGGCAACCGCACAAGCACCCAGCGTGACATTTTGTCCCAAGACAACCGTACCGCTGCGCGCATCAATAACTACCTTGGCTAGTGGCGTTTCGGGACTGACATCCAGGTTTTCAATTTGCGAAAGAAAATTGACTCGCGCACCGGGCGAACCGGGCGCATTGACCCGGACTTCACCGGCGTTCAGGGCTTCTGCCACCCCATATCCCAACTGCTGATTGATGACATTGGCAATACGTGCCGCAGTCGTAAAACTCGGGTTATGCAATTCGAGCATCATCGGCCCCGCCTGATCAAAGCCCGTCGAGACAGACCGCTCCACATTGGCCCCGTTGGGGATGGTTCCAGCCGTAGTAATATTTACCTGCGCTGAGGCGCCGTTACTACTGGCCCCAAAACCGCTGACAATCAGGTTTCCCTGAGCCACTGCATAGGTTTGGCCATCGGCGCCCTTCAAGGGCGTCATGAGCAAGGTACCCCCCGCCAGACTACTGGCATTACCCACAGCAGAAACGGTTACGTTAATAGTTTGTCCGGGTTGTGCAAAAGGCGGCAGGTGTGCGGTTACAATGACTGCAGCCACGTCTTTAGGTTGCAAGTTGGTGGCAACAGAGGCAGGTAAATTAATCCCCAAACGCTGAAACATATTGAGTAGAGATTGGGTGGTATAGGGTACCTGCGTAGCCTGATCGCCGGTTCCATTCAGTCCGACCACCAAACCGTAACCGACCAGCTGGTTGCTGCGCACTCCCCCAACCGCCACCAGATTGCGGATAGTTTCGGCTTGGGCTGTAAACAATCCGGTAAAAATCATCAGTACCAGCATCACGATGATTGCAGACGATGATCGCAAAAGCTTGGGCATCTGTTTTTTCCTCAGAAAGGCCATAGCGACAGGAAAAACCGCGCCAGCCAGGGCATCCGTGCGGCTGAGTAAATGCTGCCATTGCCGCTATATTCGACGCGCGCATCGGCAATTTGCGTGGATAAAATGGTATTTTGTGGCGTCACGTCAGCGGGCCGCACTACCCCGGCGACCCGGATGTATTCATGCCCACCATTCAGTAGCACTTCCTTGGAACCCTCAATGACCAGGTTTCCATTGCCCTGCACTCGCACTACCGTGACTTCCAGGGTGGCGGTAAAAGTATTGCTCTGGGTGGTAGCTCCTGTCCCGCCGTATTTCTGAGAACTGTTGGCGCCCATACTGGGGCTGAATGGGGTACCGGCAACACTCCCAAATCAGCAATTCTCAATATGAAGTTTGTCGGCCTCTCCGATCTCTCGGGACAAATTTTCGATTGGCTTTTAGGTGCTTTGCCGCAGCTTTTGCTGTGCGTTGGGCGTTAAAGGATAGAGGAAGATGC
>NZ_JABELD010000007.1 GCF_018853445.1 Acidithiobacillus concretivorus | reverse complement strand
CACCGCCGATGCCTGCCACGCCCAAGGGATTCAGACGGTGGCGGTGACGGCGGGCTATGTGCACGCTGAGGCCCGGCGGGATTTCTTTGCCAAGATGGACGCCGCCAATGTCGATCTCAAGGCCTTTACCGATGAATTCTATTACCGGCTGACGGGCGCCCATCTCGCCCCGGTGCTGGAAACTCTGGAATATATCGTCCGGGAGACCTCCACCTGGCTGGAAATCACCACCTTGCTCATTCCCGGCCACAATGATTCCGAGGTCGAAATCCGCGCCGAATGCGCATGGATCATGGGCCACCTCGGCCCCGACGTACCGCTGCATTTTTCCGCTTTTCACCCAGACTACCGCATGCCCGATGTGCCTCCCACCCCCGCTGCCACCCTGGCCCGGGCGCGGCAGATCGCCCTGGAGGCGGGACTCCATTATGTCTACACTGGCAATGTCCATGATGCTGCGGGGGATACCACCTACTGTCCCGGCTGCGGCGCGCCGTTGATCACCCGGGACTGGTACGAGATCCTCAGCTACCATCTCACCCCCGATGGTCATTGCCCCCATTGTCAGCACCCCATCGCCGGACGCTTCGAGAGCCAGGTCGGCCGCTTCGGGCGCCGCCGCATTCCCTTGCGCATGGGCGGCTGATGTCAACTGCAATCTAGGAGGATGGTTGTCAAGAGAGGAAGACGCTGGGGTTGCTGGACCTGATCAAGGTTCTTCTGCTACAAAAACTGACGCATGCTTAAGCTTTTTATTGGGAGCCAGGGAATACCATGATCGCAAAGTCACGTCATTTTCAGCTTCAGATCGTCGATGTGCATGGCGAAATTTATACCGGTCTAGCCACTTTTGTGGTTGTGCCCGGTGAATTGGGTGAACTGGGCATTTTGGCCGGTCATGCGCCGTTAATCAGCATTCTCCGGGCTGGCGAATTACGCATCACCCCCGTTGATGGGCCGCCTGAAATCCTTTTCATTGAAGGCGGAATGGTAGAAGTTCAGCACGAAACGGTTACTGTTCTGGCCAACAACGGACTACGCGTAAGCGATATTGACCCCAAACTCAGCCAAAATCGCATCAGCGCCGCTGAGCGTATTCTGAAAGAGCGTAAGGCTTCAGAAATGGATTTTGTTGCCGCTGAATTGGCTTTGCAAAGTGAAATAGCCAAGCTCAGGGCCTTTCAAAAATATCAGCAGGCAAGCCAGGGAAATGAAAAGCTGGAATACGGCTGGGAACGCCCTCCGCTGGAAGGCATCCCGGAAATTAATGTACAAACACTGGAAGACTGAATCTTGCGTTGGGAAATGACCACTTATCAGATTGAATCGTTAATAATTATATGAAAATTTTACGCAAGAAAAATCCGGCAGATGCATAGGATCACCTGTGCCTATTATCCCATCTCTTTCACATTAGAGGCTATCTTCTATCTGTTCCAGTGTTTTCCCCTTTGTTTCTGGTACAATCCAAAGAGTAAACAAGATCGCCAAAACAGTCATTGCCGCATAAAACATGAAAGTGGGGCCGCGTCCAATGAGTAATAATAAGTCTAGGAATATACCGGAAATTACCATGTTTGAGACCCAATTGGCGACGGTTGCAATACTCATGGCCCTACCCCGGATAGCGAGCGGAAAAATCTCCGAGATCATTAGCCAGAAAATAGGTCCAAGGCCAATAGCAAAAAAAGCAACAAAAATAGCAACCATCCCCACGATGACATAAGTTAGCGGACCGTGAAGCTGTATCAGGAATCCAATACCAATAAAAACAAGACTAGTCAGCATGCCATAGAGACCCAAAAGCAGCATTTTTCGGCGGCCAGCGGTGTCCAGTAACCGCATTGCGACGCCTGTCATGATCACATTGACGGCACCAATACCCACAGTGGCAAGAATAGAACCGGAAGCGGAACCTATTCTCTTCCTTGGCCGGGTTATGGTAGGAGCCGCCATTGGGGTTTCTTCCATGATTACCCCTCTGTACCTATCAGAAATCACAGCGGCGTACTGGCGCGGCGCGATTGTAACCATCAATCAATTTTATATTACGGTTGGTATCTTTGTATCTTATCTGGTTGATTATATGCTCTCTGGAACCCCCGATGGCTGGCGATGGATGCTGGGACTTGGTTCCATTCCCGGACTCATTTTGCTTGGGGGGATGATGGTCCTGCCGGAAAGTCCTCGGTGGTTGGCGGGGCGTAATTTTATAGAAAAGGCGACGGCAGGACTCCGTTTTTTACGGGGACGTCAGGATGTATCCGAGGAACTTGGAGATCTACATAGCGATATTGTTGAGGACAGCCGTCGGGCAGCGCCCTGGTCGTTACTTCTGTCACGTAAAGTTCGTAAGCCTCTGATTATCGGTGTCGGTCTGGCGGTTTTTCAACAAATAACGGGTATAAATGTTGTTATTTATTTTGCACCGACCATTTTCCGGGATGCCGGTTTATCCTCCGTCCCAGCTACTGAAGATAAAATTGCACCTGCTGAGAAAAGAACGGCGGCAACAATCAGTACGGCACGCCGTCCGAAAGCATCTGCAAGTGCTCCGGCAAATGCTGCGCCCACGGCGGCAGCGGCTAATGCGATTGCAACAAACAACCCCTTCATGCTTGCATCAAAGTGAAAAACTTGATTTACAAACAAGAGAACGCCAGCGACGACACCTGTGTCGTAGCCGAAGAGTAATCCACCGAGCCCGGCAACAATTGCAATCAAAATAAATCGCCAGTCTTTCTTGGGCTGATTGGCCTCTGTCATACTCATCCGACGAATATCCTCATGAGAGCTTATTGTAGTTTAAAACATCTTTTTACATGATAATCCGCTGAACGCTGGCAATGCAATTATAAAGCATACAGCAAACCCTATAAAACCCGACGATACTCCGCCGGTAAAGGACTTTCCTGCTGTGCCTGCTTTTCACCATGGGCCACGAACAAATTAATCACTTGTCCGTGGGCCTGGATCAGGGTAACCACATTGGGATCATCGCTACGTTCTTCAATCATTACGCCATCTGGAAGCAGGCTAACTTCCATCTGCACTTTGTCATGTTGAGCAAATAACTCGGCAAAAGCCGGATCCCAAAAGCGCAGGCCAAAATTTTCGTGCAAGCGCTGTTTCATGGCAGGGACATGATCATGCAATAAAGTCACTACCTCTGGATTGTGTGAACGGGTTCGCGAGCGAATCCCATCAGGCAATATTTCCAGATCACGCTGAATATCATCATGCAGCGCCAGAAGACGATGAAAAACATTCTGGTCATGTTGGTGACGGGCAGCCTGGACAGGATCACGACCTGCACCACGCCTGCCAATATTCATATTTTGTTGAGAAAGCATATAGATACTCCTTAAGTTAAGTCTGTACGCCGCCCAGACGGTTCGCCGGGACAGCGACATCAATGGTTTTTGATATCTGGTGCATACAACATCACCAGAACTTACTTAATGGAGAGTATCCTGCAGCCACCGCAGAGCGGCATTGAGAAAAATCAATTTTGACTGATTTAGTCGGATTTGTGCTCATCAGGCATGCCGGCAATATGCGCAACATTTTGTGGTTTCAGGATTTCCAGTTGACCACCCTGCTCCTGAATCAATGCCTGGCGCTTGAAATCTGCCATAATCCGACTGACATGCTCGGTAGAAAGACCCAGAAAGGCGGCAATATCTGTTCGCGTCAAGGGGAAAGGCAAACTGCGCAACTGCGGATAGCGCTGCGCCCACTGCAACAAAAAAGTCGCCAGCCGAGCCTCGGCCCGTTTGGCACCCAACTCAATAATCCTTTCTTCACTTTTTTGCAGGGCATCCTGCCAACGCTGCAAAATGGCCGCCCGGACTTTGGGCAGACGTTCCGATAAGCGCTGGAGTTCTGCCAGATCCAGACGACAGAGCTGACTCGGAGCAAGAACAATAGCACTATGGCGATGATGTTCTCCCTGCATGCCTTCGAATCCCAGCAGATCTCCGTGATGGAGCAAACGAACAATCACTTCCTGACCACTTTCCAGAGAACTTACCAGCTTTACCGCGCCGTTTCGCAAGGTATAGGCATAGCGGGCAGGTTCCCCCATCCGATAAAGAAAGTCTCCATGCTGACCCTCTATATCCTGCACTTCCATACCCAGACTGCAGAGTTCTTCAGTATTCAGCCCGGCAAATATACTTTGATCGCGCATGCGGCATTGCAGGCAATCAGAGCGTTTAATGATAATTTCGCTATTCATGAACCCATTTATTCAGGAGCCCAATACTGCGGATAGGCACCCTTCTGCCCGGATTTTTTGCCAATTCCCGTGGCCACTGATCCCGCCTCGCTTTTGCTGGATTGTGGCCCCACCAGCACACGAAACAGGTGGTTGACAGAAAGCGTCCCCACGCAAGCTTTGACACCCACTTTATTCATTTCCTGCAGCAATTGTTCAGCCATACTGACTTTTCCAAAAGCACCCAGTTGCACATACCACCCCGCTTGTTGGCAAGGATGAGAAATTTTTACCGGTTTTACTGCTGCGGGAACATCTGCCGCAACTTTGGCAGGACTTGGCGTTGAAGGTGCAGGTATCTGTGAAGAAAAAACGGACCGGGTCGCCGAAGTGATCAACAGCGATTTTGCTGTGGAAACGGTAGAGCCAGTTGTGGCAACCGTTTTTGGCAAGGTCAGAAACACACTGCTAGCACCTGGGGTGCTCATTTTGGCTTTCTCCGGTACAGAAACAGACCATGCTTTCCATATAAAAGATAGAGCCAGCAAAATGATCAGAAAAAAGACAATCAAAAGCAGCACACCCAGGCGGTTGTGTCTGCTTTGCAATACCTGGGTTGGTCTGGAGTCAGTATTGGTATTTTTCATGCGTTTTTTTGGCGGTTCACCCGCGCTCCGAAGATCTTCAAGGTATGCCCATACTACAATTTTGATCCGCACAAGCCTAGCTTGAAGATTTTGGTTCATATCAACCGTTACGGTTGATATGAACCGGTACATCATGGGTTAAATAAACCAAAAAAAGTGAATGAATCATCTAATAATAATATAACATCATGTTTTTATATGACTCTAATCCGAGTAATTCAGTCAGGAACAAAAGATGCTTTTATCCCCGGCAGCAATACCTAAAAACAACCGTTCACGAGGATTCAATCATGATTATTGAAGACACTTTACCCGTGCTTCTCAGTCGCCTCGATTTTGCCTGGATTACCTCGCTCCATATTTTGTGGACTCCGGTGACCATTGGCATGTCCTGGCTACTATTTTTTTTGGAAATCGCCTGGCTGAAGACCGGTAATGAGCACTGGTATCGCCTGCAGCGCTTTTTTGAAAAGCTGTTTATTGTCAATTTCGGCGCCGGTGTAGCCACGGGCGTAACCATGGAAATGGCCTTCGGCATTCTCTATGGTCCTTTTTCCCAGGCCGTTGGTCCTTTTTTTGGAAACATCCTCGGCTTTGAAACCATCACCGCTTTCATGTATGAGGCCGGCTTTATCGGATTGATGATTTTTGGCTGGGGAAAAATCGGTAAGGGCATGCATGCTTTTTCGACATTCAACGTCGCCCTCTCGTCCAGCCTTTCGGCCATGTGGATTCTGGTGGCCAACGGCTGGATGCAGTCGCCGACCGGGGTTGTTCTGAAAAATGGGCTATTTCAGGTCACCAACTGGTGGCAAGCCATTTTTAACCCGAACTTTAACATTGGCTTCCCGCATATGTGGATTGCTACCGTCGAATTAGCCCTGTTTTTCTTTGCAGCGGTCAGCGCCTGGTTTATTTTGAAAAATCGCCAGGCCAATTTGTTCACCAAACTCCTGAAGCCGACTTTGCTGGCACTGATCATTGTCACCCCGCTGCAGATTTTTATTGGTGACGAACTGGGGCAGGAAGTGGCGCGCGACCAGCCCACCTCGCTTGCCGCCATGGAAGGCCATTTTCACACCTATCTGCCCGATGGCAAACCCAATACCAGCTGGAATCTGATTGCCATTCCTGATGTGTCTGCCGGAAAGAATCTGTTCTCCATCCAGATTCCCCATGTGCTCAGTTTGCTCGAAACCCATACCTGGGACGGAGTAGTCACCGGCATGGATCAATTTGCCCCGAATGATCGACCCAATGTCTGGGTCCCTTTTTATGCATTCCGGGTGATGGTCGCCATCGGCTTCTTCCTGTTTTTCATGGCACTCTGGGGTAACTGGTTGCGCCTGCGTGGGAAATTGACGGCGGAACATCTGCGTAAAAACCCGCTGTTCCTGCGCCTTCTGGTATTCAGCGGCTTTTTACCCTATCTGGCCGTCTGGGCTGGCTGGTGGACGCGTGAAATCGGCCGTCAGCCTTGGGTTGTTTATAACCTGATGCGGACCTGGCAGGGTGTCAGCCACATGGGGGTGACTGCTGAATCCTTCTGGCTGATTGGCTACATCATTTTTGAACTGATGGTTTGGGGTGGTGCCTGGTACTTCTTTACCCGGGTTATCCAAAAAGGACCCGATATGACCAGCCCGGTCATCGGTTCTCCGGATCATGATGCACATCCATCCGGTGGCGGAATTGCCAAGCCGACTTTCGCCAAACCGACGATGAACAAGCTGGACTGAGGATCGATATCATGCATGAAATATTTCGTATACATAGCACCTTAAGTACATTCTGGTGGATTTTGTTAGGGGTTTTCTTCGTCATCTATATTGTTCTTGATGGTGCGGATCTGGGAGCTGGTGTATTTTCCCTGCTCCTCAACAACGAGAATGATCGGGCGGCCGTCATGTCTTCCATGGCAGGCACCTGGGATGCCAACGAAACCTGGCTGGTGGTGGCCGGTGGCGTCATTTTCGGGGCCTTTCCCCTGGTTTATGGGTCCACATTCAACTACCTGATGATCCCGCTGATGTTTGCACTCTGGGGCATCATTTCCCGGGCGGTAGCCTTTGAATTTCATGTCCACGCCAAAAGCAGCCGCAAATTCTGGGGCTTTATGTTTGGCCTTGGTAGTCTGGTCGCCGCCCTTTTTGCAGGAATTGCGCTGGGAGCTACTTTGCTGGGCTTTCAGATGGATACCGGCAATGCCCAAGGCATTCAGATGGCCAATGACCCTTTTGCCAATACCGTTCCCCACTTTTCCGGTAATGCACTGAGCTTTCTTTCCGCATTTAGCATCTGGACCGGCATTGGGGCCTTGATCGCTGGCGGTCTGGCAGGCACCCTGTATCTTTGTGCCCGTTTTGAGCAGGATGATCCTATTTATCTCAAGGCGCATAAGTCTGCGACCCTGTTTTCCTTCCTGGCGCTGGCGGCTGTGGTCATCACCCTGATCTGGTCCTACGCGATTATGCCCGATGCCGCCAAATGGACCGGAAATGCCTGGTTCGGCTGGTTAATTCTGTTGATTGCCATTCTGGTTGCTGCCTACAAAATGATGACCAATCACGCTGCACATCGTGATTTTGCCGCACTGCTCTGGTGTGGGGCGGTGGTCTTGTTTATGTGGGGAGGCATGTGGGCAACCAATTTTCCCTACATCATTCCGCAGACCTGGACTATCAGTCAGGGTGGTAATCCGGCGAATGATCTGGCCATTCTCACCCTGTTCATGACTGGATTTGTGCCTGTGATGATTACCTACAACGTCTATCAAATCTGGGTATTCCGCAAGCGCATTACCCATCTGGCAGGTTATGAAAGTCATTAATCCATTTCCCTGGTGATGTTCTGTTTGGGGCCGCATGGCCCCTTTTTTTAAGCTTCACATAATCGTATGGAAATGTTCTATAATGACCAGATATGATCTAAAGTTATCTTGGTAGCACAAACCATGCAGGAGCCCTGAAATGTCCAAGCACAAAAAAAATAGTACTACGCAGTCACTTCAACACGACGCACAGGAAGCACATGACGCACCCGAAAAAAATCATCCTGATGAAAAGGCTCATTACAAGGCAGAACTGCGTGCGCTCCAGATTGAACTGGTCAAATTACAAAGAGATATTATTCGCAAAAATGAAAAAATACTGGTCCTACTCGAAGGGCGAGACTCAGCCGGTAAGGATGGTTCCATCAAACGCATCATCGAGCACCTCAGTCCTCGCGAAACCCGGGTGGTTGCATTAAGCAAGCCTTCGGACAAGGAAGAAAGTCAGTGGTATTTTCAACGCTACATTGAACATCTGCCTTCAGCCGCAGAAATGGTCTTTTTCAATCGCAGTTGGTACAACCGTGCGGGCGTTGAAAAAGTCATGGGATTCTGTACCGACCAGCAATACGAAGAGTTTTTCGCTGAAGTTACTAATTTTGAAGGTATGCTGGTACGGTCCGGCATTCATCTGTTCAAATTCTATCTGGATATTTCCCGCGACGAACAGAAAAAACGCCTTGAGTCTCGCAAGGATGATCCACTCAAGCAATGGAAAACCAGTCCCATTGACGAAAAGGCTTTGAAACATTGGAAGGATTATAGCGAAGCGCGCAATATCATGTTTGCCCGCAGTCATTCTCCTTTCGCCCCCTGGATTATTGTTAATGCCAATGATAAAAAAGTAGCCCGGTTGCAACTCATTAAGGGGATACTCAGTCGTTTGTCCTACACCGGTAAGGACGAAATGCAGGTTCTTCCTGATCAATCCATTGTTTTTGAATATGAAGCACTTTATCTGGACAATGCCATGATTCAGGAATAACGATTCATCCATCTCCATTACTTTTCCGAATTCATTTTGACCCGGAGGAAATATGTCCATCATTGATTTACAGTCAGCCCTGTCTCGCGCCCTCTCTCTCAAAAACCAGGACTCCCTGGATGCAGCAACTATTGCGGCAGCAGAACAACTCAGCAAAAAAGAAGGATTATCTCTGGATGCTGCCGTGGGCGTTCTGGGCAACAATCAACTTGTCGAACTGATTGGCTTCTTGAATGACAGCATGAATTGTGAACAGCTTTCTGCCCTTTGTGATCCGGAAACCTACGATGCGGAGCAGGCTCGAGAATGGGAAGTCACCAAGGATCAATACCTGCTCGCCCATGAAATTGCTGTCCTGAGCCATCGTGTAGCCAAGCAGAGAGATACAGCCGAGTAAAATTCTTGGGCCAGAGTACATAATTAAAACAACGAGATGGGCCAAAACACTCACAGTTCTTGTCCATCTCCTATAATCAAGTCAACAACATTTCCCCTTTTATCCATGAAAAAGGAGTTGATCGGTATGTCTCCATTCAAGCATCCCCCCTTGGGTATTCCCGTAGATAGCGCTAAACGCTGGACAGAAAACTACCAACTCGCCACGCAGGAAAGCGGGCGTCTTTTTTTAATGGCGGGCGACCAAAAAGTCGAGCACCTGAATGATGATTTTGTCGGAGGACACGTTGCTGCGGACGATGCTGATCCTGAGCATCTTTTTCGGATTGCCAGTGCGGCACCGGTAGGTTGCTTCGCTGCTCAGATGGGGCTGATCAGTCACTATGGAATGGATTATCCGGAAGTGCCCTATCTGCTTAAACTCAACAGCAAAACCCACCTGGTGAAAACCGCCCAGCGTGATCCTGCCAGTTTGCAGTGGCAGAGCATGGCCCAGGTGCATGATTTTGTCCGGCACTCTGGCCTGAAAATTGTTGGCGTCGGTTATACCATCTATCCCGGTTCACTGTATGAGCCCGAGATGTTGTCCGAAGCCGCGCGCATTATTCAAGATGCCCATGCCATGGGTCTTTTGGCGGTTATCTGGGCTTATCCTCGGGGACAGGCTGTAGGCAACAAGGAACAGGATCCGCACATGATTGCCGGGGCCAGCGGTCTGGTTGCTTGTCTCGGCGCGGATTTTGCGAAGGTGAACCCTCCCCTGGATGCACAGGGCAACATGGATGCGCGCCTGCTGGGTGAGGCCGTTGCGGCAGCGGGACGTACCCAGGTCATTTGCGCGGGAGGCTCAGAAACCGACTCGGAAACCTTCTTAGAGCGTCTACATGCACAAATACATATTGGTGGAACACAAGGCTGTGCCACCGGCCGGAATGTCCATCAACGCAGTCAACCGGATGCCACTCGCTTTTGTCAGGCAATCCATGCCCTGGTAGTGAAAAATCAGAGTGTTGAAGAAGCCGTTAAATTTTTGGGAGATAACCATTGACCAGTTTTTTGCGGAATATCAACAATCTTTTCAGATCGCCAAGACATAACACGATAAGCGAAAGCCCTGACCTAGCGGAGAAATGTTTGTGACTATTGCACCCTGCTACCTGCTCCCGCAGATGCCCGAATCTCTTAGCGGCCTGGCTGATCTGGCTCTGGATTTACGCTGGTCGTGGAGTCATGCTGCCGACTCCCTCTGGGCCGAAATAGCGCCAGAGCTTTGGGAGCAAACGCGCAATCCCTGGTTAATTTTACAAAATATCAGTAGCCAAACCTTACAAGAATTGGCGCAAAATACCGCATTTATTGAAAAGCTCAAGGCATTTACTGCGCTGCATCAGGAACAATTAGGCCAAAGCAGTTGGTTTGAACAAAATCATTCCCTGGCCTCTTTCCAACAGGTTGCCTATTTCAGCATGGAATTCGGACTCTCCGAAGCGCTGCCCATATACTCTGGAGGGCTGGGAATCCTGGCGGGCGATTGCCTGAAAACGGCCAGTGACCTGGGCATTCCGTTGCTGGGTATTGGTCTGCTTTGGCAGCAGGGCTATTTTCGCCAAACGCTGGATGAAAACAGTAGGCAACAGGAATTTTATCCCTACAACGATCCAACCCAGATGCCTGTCACTCCGGTGCGTGACAGCGAAGGTGAATGGTTACGTCTGCAACTCCCCTTCCCTGGCCGAACCGTCATATTACGCGCCTGGCAAGCCCAGGTGGGCCGAGTGACTTTATATTTGCTGGATAGTAACGATCCCCTGAATACCCCGGCGGATCGAGGTATTACCGCAGAGTTATATGGAGGCGGCCCGGAAACCCGTCTGCAGCAGGAAATCTGTCTTGGCATCGGCGGCTGGTTATTATTGCGCCGTCTGGGTGTTCAACCCGAAATTTGTCATCTAAATGAAGGGCACGCCGCATTTGCCATTCTGGCCCGCGCTTACAGCCATATGCGCGATCATGGTTCAGCGTTTGAATGTGCGCTCAATGCTACTCGGGCAGGGAATATTTTTACCACGCATACTCCCGTATCTGCAGGATTTGACCGTTTCCCGGCAGAATTAATGACGCGTTACATTGCGGGAGCACCAGAAGCTTTTGGTGTCGATGTGGAAAGCATCCTGGCACTAGGACGGGAAAACCCGGATGATTCGCAAGAACCATTCAATATGGCCTGGCTGGCGATTCACGGCAGCATTATCGTCAACGCCGTCAGCCGCCTGCATGGCGAAGTCAGTAGACGTCTGTTTCAGCCGCTCTTCCCACGCTGGCCCGCTGACGAGGTCCCGGTAACCCATGTCACCAATGGCGTGCACATGCCCTCGTGGGATTCTGCTGAAGCTGATGCCTTGTGGACATCCAGTTGCGGTAAGCAACGTTGGCTGGGCGACTTGCAAAACCTTGAGGCAGAATTCCGCAAAACCCCCGACAGCTTAATCTGGGAATTACGCAGCAAAGGCCGTCAGCAGGTCATTCATTTCGCGCGGCAACGGCTTCAGCAACAACTGGCGCAGGCGCACGCACCGTTGGAAGAACAAGCGCGTGCAGCGTTGGCATTGGACCCTAATGCCTTGACGATTGGGTTCGCACGTCGCTTTACTGCCTATAAACGTCCCAATCTACTCTTGAGCAATCCCGACAGACTGCGGCAAATACTGACCAATCCACGCCATCCGGTACAACTGCTCATTGCCGGCAAGGCTCATCCCCGGGACGCGGTGGGCAAAAACATGATTCAGCAATGGGCTTTGTTTATTCATCAACATCCAGACATGGCCAATCACATTGTCTTTATTGCCGATTACGACATGCTGGTGGCCGAGCACCTGGTTCAGGGCGTCGACTTGTGGATTAATACGCCGCGTCGTCCTTGGGAAGCCAGTGGGACCAGTGGCATGAAAGTGTTGGTTAATGGCGGACTCAATTTGTCCGAGCTGGATGGCTGGTGGGCTGAAGCCTATTGTCCGGAAACCGGCTGGGCTATCGGTGACCGCGCCGAACATGATGATGATCCGCAATGGGATATCCAGGAAGCAGAAGCTCTTTATCGGCTGCTGGAAAATGAGATTGTACCTCTTTTTTACCAGGGTCGTGATGCCAGCGGTTGCCCACAAGCCTGGATACAGAAAATTCGCGAAAGCATGAGTCAGCTTACCCCGTTATTTAGTAGTAACCGAATGCTCCGTGATTACGTGACCACGTTGTATGAGCCCGCTGGACGCCTCCTCGCGGCTCGTAGTGAAAAAAGCCAAATTGAAGAAATTTGTACCTGGCAAAAAAACATTCGTCAGCATTGGCCCCTTCTGCATTTTGGCGATCTCCATGCCCATACGGAAAATAATCGACATTATTTTGAAGTGCATGTTTATCTGGACGATCTGGATGCAGAATCAATCAGCGTGGAACTATTTGCCAACAGTAGTGACCAATATCCTTTAGAAGTGGTTCCGATGCAGCGTGGTGAAGCACTGAGTGGAGCAGTCAACAGTTACAATTACACGTTGGACATCCCTGCTGATCGTGACTTGGCAGACTACACCCCGCGCATCATTCCGTGCCATGAAAATTGCCTGGTGCCCATGGAGAGTGCGGAAATACTCTGGTACCGTTAAAAGGAACAAAATTGAATCCCAATATCCCTGATCTGCAAAACATTATAGAAACCGAAAAGAAAATGTTCGGCAAGTATTTGCTACCTGTATCTATCTTGTTAATTATCATAGGAATATTTGGACTATTAAGTCCAATTATTCTTTCTGCAGTCACCGATGGCATTATTGCAGCCATGCTGATTATTGCCGGATTCACCTGGATTGCACACAGTATCCAGATGCATCAGCACCAACTGGCAGACTGGCTGAAGCCCTTACTGCTTTTTATCACGGGTGGCATCATGATTGCCTTACCAAAAGCAGGAATTGCGGCCATTGGTTTAATGTTCATTCTGTATTTCATCATTGATGCTTACCGAAATTTTACGCAAATGAAAATCTATCCGGGACATGGTCGGGGCTGGTCCATTTTTAGTGGCATTATAGATATTTTCATTGCCCTTCTCTTCGTGGTCACCTGGCCTCGGGGTTCATTGATCCTGGTCGGTATATTTGTGGGCGTCAACCTGATATTTGATGGGATCATTCTGCTGATGTTACGCAATATAAAACCCGGATAGACAATTTACTGCACAAATTCTTTAGGCAGCCAGTAATCTTTTTTTATATTTATTCATTTACGGAACGTCCATGAACCGTGGAGTGGATTACGGAAAGTCTGTGCCCACAGGTAACTCCTAGCGCAGAGACTTTCCCAGCCATTCCTGACATCTCTTTGCAGACGTCGCCAGAATGGCCGCGATGACCGATGCTCCGCAGACCAACCACGCTCTTGAATAATGGATGGCAGCTTCACATCAATAGAAACCAGAGCAGGTTCAAGAACCAACATGCGCAATCCATGCAACCAGTATTGATCCATCATCTTATCTACTGCGTCACGCATTTTTTCAGTATGTTTCAGTAGAACTTTGGCGGCTTCTGGTCGTATCAGATAGGCAGCTGTTCCCTGTGGCTGTCGAACGTAACGCATCAGCCGAAATTCATCATTCACGCGCAGATAAAGCTTACCGCGCCGATCCCAACGTTCACTCATCAGACGCAAAATATCCCACTCTCCAGCAGTATCCATGGCGAGCGCAATTTTTCCAACAAAGTTAGGCCCTAGCACTACATCATCCTCAAGAATACACCAAGCCACATCATCTGATTGTGCGCATTGTTGCCACAATGAACGATGACTCATAAAACACCCAACTTCGCCAGGGGTCATTTCATATCCGAAATATTTTTTTCGGTACGCTTGATCATAAGAATTAGGGTAATCAGCAATGTGTCTAGGCGCACAAGCTTCAAACAAATTTAAATATACTTGCAAACGTCTGGCTTCTGCTGAAATATGATGATGGCGTTCAGAGTGACTCGTCATGGAAATCACATGAATAGGAGGAATATTTTTCTTCAAAGACATGATCCTTTCGCCCGTGTTGATATTCGCACCCTTATTCCTAGCCATAAATCAACCTCTTCAGGAAACTTCCTCGCCGTTTCCAATGGTAATCGCTTTCTGCGTCGAACTCTTCAAGAATATTTTGGTAACGTTGATATTCTTCATAACATGACGCTAATAATACCCACTGAACGACATCTTCATTTTGTTTCATGGCGGTTAGAATATGATATGTTTTATCAAGTAATGGTAGCACATTTTTGGCATATTCTTCATCATGAAGCGAAACGGAATGATGTCTTAGGGATTGACTTAAAAACCGTTCAATATAATTTTTGAGTTTATTCTCATCTATGGAAAGCGCCAGATGTAAAGCAATTTTTTCCAGAATAAGTGCTGGTTGTTCCAACAAATCATCATATGAAATAAAAACATGAGGATGATTTTTTATAAGCGGTAAAAAAGGTAAGGTATATGCCGCCCACATCAATTGGCCTCTCGTAAGGGAAATACCATTGCGCTTTTGCAGTGATAGCGCCACCGTATAAGGGTGTCGCAAGGCGACGACAAACTGAAGATTAACACCTGACAGTTCTGCAGCATGCAGCCAGAAAGGCAACACTCTTAAAGTTCTAGGGTCTTTGAATCCCCACATGGCGTATTGATCCGCGCGATTGATCAATAACTTCCCCGCCTGATCATGGAGATCTGTCAGCGCATCACCTAAAAAAAGAGCTTCCGGCACAATCCGGGTATCATTCCAGGCAATATTTAAGCGCTCAAGAACCTCCTTGTTGATTCGCAAGACCTCGGCATCTTCCCAGTAGCCTCTCGGATTATCTTCCCCGGGCGCAATCAAAGCATCTCCCATATTGAGCCCCAAACACTCCAGACCTTTGGCAATGGCACTTGTACCACTTCTATGCATGCCGATGACCGTTACGATACTTCTTTGAATTTGTTGGCCTCTGGGAGCGTGCTCCAAAAACTCATCAATCACTATATAACCTCTTACATGCTGTAATGTTGCGCTCAAAAAGCTCCAAATACCCATGGTTCACCTGAACCCAGGCTAAAGACCTAGTTTTCAGCGCTCAGTGTAAGGTCTCAAGGCCACTCCAGATAAGACATAGCTGCAATAAAAATTGTTAAGAAATATGAACATCCCTTTTTTTGAATAAACGAAGTTCGTCTTATGAAAATATAAAAGTATTCGTATATGTTTATAATGACCTGAAAAGGTGTTATGTGTTATTTTCCAAAAAGCACTATTACAAATAAAGAGGATTGAATCATGTTAATGAGCCTTATTGTTTTTCTCATCGTCGGCGGAATCGCTGGCTGGCTGGCCGGATTACTCATTAAAGGCCGTGGTTTTGGCATCATCGGAGACATCATTGTCGGCATCATCGGCGCTTTCATCGGTGGCTTTCTTCTGACGGCAATTGGCTTGGCTGGTCTTTTTGGCGCGGGTATTATCGGTGCCATTATTGTTGCCTTTATTGGTGCCATTATTCTTTTGTTTATTATCAAACTCGTCAAAAAAATCTAAAAAAATCATTATGAACGTCATGCTAATTCTGGCTGGTCTGGTTATTTTGGGCGCGGCCAGTCAGTGGCTGGCATGGCGGG
>NZ_JABELD010000069.1 GCF_018853445.1 Acidithiobacillus concretivorus | reverse complement strand
GTCGGACAGCAGCTGGTTGATGATTTCCGGTGGAAACAGGCTGGGAGTGCCTCCGCCGATAAAAATACTGTGCAGACGTCGTCCCCAGATGCGTGGGAGCTCCCGATCCAAATCAGCAATCAGGGCGCGGGCATAACGCTCTGCAGGAATATGGTCTGCCGCATGTGAATTGAAGTCACAATAAGGACACTTGGCTTTACACCAAGGCAAATGTACATATAGTGAGAATGTGGAGGATGGTTTCAGGCTGGGATTCATGAAGACTCGTAAGAGGAACAGCATAGTGACGGATACGCATACAATACCCCTATTTTTACTCCGAACCGTACTTTTTCCCAAGGCCTTAATCGGATTGAGAGTGTTTGAACCCCGTTATCTGGACATGGTCAGCAGCTCCCTGCGCAATGATCATGGCTTTGGAATTTGTTTGACGCACTCTCGGGGAGATGGTCATGCGGAGCCGGAACGGGTAGGAACACTGGCGCGAATAGTGGATTGGGGTGGTGAGCCGGGGGTTCTGGAGATTCAGGTAGAGGGACAGCAACGCTTCAGTATTCAGGACTGGCATTATGCGGGGGCTCTAGCCACGGCAACGGTGCACTACTGGCCGGAGGAGCCGGTAGTGCCCATGCGCCGGGAAGACGATACCCTGCGCGCCATTTTGAAGGAATTGCTGGGTGAAGAAGCGGCCACGGACCTGGATGCCAGTACAGCAGGAATGGTGCTCGCTCAGGCGTTACCCGCTTCTCCAGAAGAAAAGCAGGATCTGCTGCTACTACAGGATCCCCTCGAAAGATTGCGGCGCATTCATCAACTGCTGCAGCGGCGAAGCGGAGCCTAGTGCTTGCCCTTGCCGTAAATGTAGGTAGAAAAATCCGTATAATTCTGGGAAAGATTGCGAAACAGATGGTCCAGGCTGATGATGGCCTGTTCCAGAATGTTGACCGTGATATAAGGTTTCTCTACTTTCAGGCGTTGATATCGGGCGCGAGTCAGGACTAGAACCTGAGTGTCTTCGCTTTTGGCAAGAATGCGCGCGCTGCGTGGTTGCCGGTCAAAAAAAGACATTTCTCCAGCCATTTCTCCTTCCCTGACCCGCACGACCTCCATTTCATCGCCGTCGGCGGTATGGTGGATAATGGCCATTTCTCCCTTGACGCAGAAAAATAGAGCCTCACCCAGCGTGCCCCATTCGGCAATGACCTGGTCGGCGCGAAACTGGGCATGGGTGACGTATTCCGCCAGAGTCTGGATTTCAGCAATGGTGAGTGACTGGGCCAGATGGTGCTGCTTCAGAAATTGGGTGATTTCGACATGCGCGGTGGCAGACATGAGGCGCTCCTCGTTCTTGGGGGGTACGACTGCATTATAGGGGGTTATGGTGAAAGAAGGACAGGTCTACAATGCGCCCATCGCCCATCATGATGAGTATCCGCAAATGAATCGACCCAGTGGAAGAATGGCAGACGCTCTGCGCCCGATAGAAATTACCCGCAATTTCACCAAACATGCCGAAGGCTCCGTACTGATGGCCTGCGGGGACACCAAGGTGTTGTGTACCGCCAGCATTGAAGAAAAGGTCCCGCCTTTTCTGCGTGGGGCGGGGAAGGGGTGGGTGACGGCGGAGTACAGCATGTTGCCCAGAGCGACTCAGGATCGGATGCAGCGTGAATCGGCCAAGGGAAAAATTTCTGGTCGAACCCATGAAATTCAGCGGCTGATTGGCCGTAGTCTGCGTGCTGCCGTCGATTTACAGGCCTTGGGCGAGCGCACTATCTGGGTGGATTGTGATGTTTTGCAGGCGGATGGTGGCACGCGTACGGCGAGCATCACGGGTGCCTGTCTGGCCGTAGCAGATGCACTGCAGACCCTGCGCCAAAACGGAAAAGTTCAGGGTAATCCGTTGCGCGACTGGGTAGCGGCCATCTCCGTTGGGATGTATCAGGGACAGGCCGTACTGGATTTGGACTATGCCGAAGATAGTCATGCAGAAGTAGACATGAATGTGGTCATGACGGGTGCTGGCGCGTTTGTAGAAGTGCAGGGCACTGCTGAAGGTGCTGTTTTTAGTGATCAGGAAATGGCCGCCATGCTGGCGCTGGCGCGGCAGGGCATTCGCGACCTGATTGCCCGTCAACGTGATGAAATTCCTGAGGCTTTGCCTTGAAGCCTATCCTGCTGGCCAGTAGTAATGCCGGCAAAATCCGGGAAATGCGGACACTGCTGAGTGCATACGGCTTCACAGTCCATGGGCAGGACGAGCAAGGTATCAAAGGTGCAGAAGAAACCGGTAGCACATTTGTGGAGAATGCCTTGCTGAAGGCCCGTCATGCTGCGGCTCTCTCAGGGATGGCGTCTCTTGCAGAAGATTCGGGCCTTTGTGTGCCAGCCCTGCAGGGTGCGCCAGGCTTGTTTTCGGCACGTTATGCCGGTGTCGGCGCAACGGATACCGAGAATAATCAGCGCTTACTTGAGCAGATGCGGGCTTTATCCGGGCCATCGCGTGCAGCCTATTATATTGCCTGCATGGTCTTTATGGAGTCAGCCGACGATCCTGCCCCCATTGTGGCTCAGGGATTCTGGATGGGCACTGTGGGTAAAACGCTTCAGGGAGAAGGTGGTTTTGGTTACGATCCATTATTCTGGCCGCTGGGCGCTGCGCGTAGTGCGGCTGAATGGACAGTGGCAGAAAAAAATCAGGTGAGTCATCGCGCCCTTGCTCTGCGGCGCCTTTTGGCCATGTTGCAGGAACGTCAGGCACCCCAGCCACTGTCAGAAAGTGACTGACGCAACCGGGTCAGAGCTCTAACCTGCAGTTGGCGTACTGCCTCACGGCTGACGCCCATACGTTCGGCCACGGCTTCCAGCGTCATGGGCGCATCGCCATGGATGCCGTAGCGGAAGATCATCACTTCCCGTTGCTTTTCATTTAGCTCCGCCAGATGGTCCCGGAGCGCCTTGCAGATGGATTCACGGTCGTAGTCCATGTCCGGGCTGGCTGTATCACCAGGCACCTGTTCAATGCGACTGGGGCCATCGGTAAATTCTTCATCCAGTGAGCAGACACGAATGTCGGCAAAATCCAGAGCGCGCATGGTACTTTCACGCACCCCCAGAGCTTCCCGGCGTTGCTCGCGCCGAGCGTCTTCTGTTGATTCGTTT
Source organism: Acidithiobacillus concretivorus (assembly GCF_018853445.1). Taxonomy (GTDB): domain Bacteria; phylum Pseudomonadota; class Gammaproteobacteria; order Acidithiobacillales; family Acidithiobacillaceae; genus Acidithiobacillus; species Acidithiobacillus concretivorus. The sequence goes on along the minus strand of NZ_JABELD010000069.1, from coordinate 33,987 downwards.
TCATCTTCACCACGCTGCAGATAGGCGTGCAGCGATTTTGCCAGATAGTCCGGAAGCCGGATGAAACGGGAGCGGATGAGTGCACGTTGCATGGCTTCTCGAATCCACCAAGTGGCATAGCTGGAAAAGCGGGTACCAAGACCTTCCCGAAAGCGATCTGCGGCACGCAGTAAACCCATGTAACCTTCCTGAAGCAAATCTTCCTGGCTGAGGCCCTTATTTCGGTACGCCCGGGCAACCGCTCTGACCAAAGGCATGTGCGCAGATATCAGAGTGGCTCTGGCGCAGTCATCCCCCTGGCGCAGGCGGCGGATGAGTTGTAGCTCCTGATCCTGAGTGAGAAAGGGGCTGGACTGATCGCTTTCCATAAAATCAGCCAAAGGTGGCGGGTCAATAGCCGGCGAGACATCGGGCAATGCTTCGTTCAATTCTCTCACTTCCGTGCGCATGGGCATCCCCGATATTAAAGACCACAATGACTCTAACATTGTAATCTAATATTCTATATCTAAAAGAGTTTTTATGATTTCATATATTAGCATTTTTTTTGATCATCCTGTCAAGTAGATGCAACTATAGTTTTGTGTTTTTTACAACGGCTGCTGAGTGTGGTTTCTTTTTGACTCGCGCCGTTGATCTGCCTATACTCTGCCCCTTTCTCGCTAAGCTTTTATTTTTGATGAGGTCAGAAACCTTCTATGCCAACTGTTCGTGTTAAAGAAAATGAACCTTTCGAAGTAGCGCTGCGGCGCTTCAAACGCTCCTGTGAAAAAGCCGGAGTCCTGACGGAAGTACGTCGTCGCGAGTTTTATGAAAAGCCCACAGAAGAGCGCAAGCGTAAGGCTGCTGCTGCTCGCAAGCGTGCTTTGAAGCGGATGCGTCGTCAGTCCATGCGTTTGGTTCGGATGTACTAAAGTATGTCTTTACGCGAACGTCTTCAGGAGGACATGAAGGCGGCGATGCGCGCTCGTGAGTCTGATCGTCTTATCACTATTCGCATGCTCCAGGCAGCGATCAAGCAACGTGAGGTGGACGATCGCCGCGAGTTGGATGATACCGAGGTTTTGAGTATCGTCGAAAAGCTGATCAAGCAAAGAAAAGATTCTGCCAGTCAGTTCAGAGCGGGAAATCGCCCGGATCTTGCCGATAAGGAAGAAGCAGAAATTGTCATCCTTTCCGCTTATCTCCCCGAGCCTCTGAGTATGGAAGCCATTGATACCTTGATTGCCGAAGCGGTTTCAAACACAGCCGCCAGCGGTCCCAAAGATATGGGTAAGGTTTTGAACAGTCTGAAACCGCAATTGCTGGGTCGGGCTGATATGGCGCTGGTTGCGGAAAAAGTAAAGGCACGTCTGAATAACGGATGAAAGACGCTGTGGCAGGGGTGGTTCCCTGGCAGGACAGCTTTTCCAGAGCCCTTGATCTGGAAGATATTCGTGCCGCATGGCTGGCCAAATGCGCCCATGAATATGGGCAGTATTATGTAGAAAATCTTAATCCCTGGGTAAGCCTTGCTGAAATTCAGCAGCGTCAGAATATGGCGCTTGCGCTGGCGGAACGGTCTGCCGCTGGCTTTTCGCTGCCTATTCAAATTCTCCCGGATGTGCGTTCCCTGCTCGACCTGCTTGAGCGTCCCGGTGCCGTATTGAGCGGCCGCGAGTTGCAGCAAATAACCCGGGTTTTGCATGGCCAGAAGCACTATGCCTCGGCCTTGCGGGAAGTCAACGACACGCTGACTGAATGGGCAACAGACCTGGAGCCTTCGCTGCCGCTACTGCGGCACCTGCAGCAGGCCCTGGACGATGAAGGCGAACTTCTGGATGCTGCCAGTGCTGAATTAAGCGCCATTCGCCGCCAGCTACGCCAGGGGCGCAGTGAAATACAACGCTTTTTGCAGGGATTTTTACGTAATCCCGATTGGCAGGATTACTGGCAAGATCAGCTGATTGTCCAACGTAATGACCGCTATGTATTACCCCTCAAAACCAGTCACAAAGGTCGCATCAAGGCGGTTGTGCATGATCGTTCAGCGAGTGGTGAAACCCTTTTTGTGGAGCCCTTAACGGCGGTAGACCTGAATAACCAGTTGGTGCAAGACCGTCAGGCCGAACGTCTAGAGCAGGAAAAGGTGCTACGGGCCTTAAGTGCGGCCGTAAGCCAGCAAGTGCCCTCCATGCGTCGTGCCTTAAAGTACATCGGACGGCTGGACGGAGTTCGCGCTGGCCTGGAACTGGGCAAGGATTATCAGGGTACGCTGGTTCAGGTGGATAGTCGTCCGGCCTTTGACCTGCATAATTTACGACATCCCCTGCTGTGTATTCAGCATCCGGGTCAGGTGGTTGGTAATCCTCTGGCTTTGGGCGAAGTTGATCATCAACTGGTGATTACCGGACCCAATACGGGTGGTAAAACGGCATTACTCAAGGCTTTGGGATTAAACCATTTGATGGCCTATTTAGGTATGCCAGTAGCGGCTGAGGGTCGTCTGGGATATTTTCGGCAAGGTTTTGCGGTTATCGGTGACGCTCAGGATATTCAGGCTGACCTGTCTACTTTTTCGGCACAGGTGAGTCGCTTGCGCAGGGTGCTGGAGCAGGCTGATCAACACAGTCTGGTATTGTTGGATGAACTGGGTAATGGCACGGATCCCCGTGAAGGGGGTGCCCTGGCCCAGGCCGTGGCCGAGGCGCTCCTGTCGGCACAAGCCTGTACGGTACTCACCAGTCATCAGGAAATCATGAAACGTTATGCGCTCAGCCGCGCTGCCGTTGCTTTGGCAGGTATGGGCTTTGACGCAGAACGTCTTGCCCCAACCTATCGCTTGCAATGGGGAGTAGGTGGTGCCAGTCAGGGTTTAACGATCGCGCGACGTGTCGGAATGCCTGAAACCCTGGTGCTGCGCGCCGAGGCCCTGTACGCGGATGATCGTGAGGACTGGGAACGCTGGGAAGCACAACGTGAGGGCCTGTTGCGCGCGGCACAACAGGCCATGGATGAAGCGGCTCAGGCACGGATGGAAGCCGACAAGTCGGCGAAACGTTTGCAGCGTGAACTGGATGCGGCACGTCAGGATCGCGAGCGGGCAGCTGAACAGGCCCGAAATGAGTGGACCCAGTTGCTGCAGAATGCCCGCAGTGAAGTACGGAAAACCATTGCCGCGCTCAAATCTGGACGGGATACCCAGGCGGCCAGTGCGGCACTGGAACAGTTGGGTATGCCTTTTCAGATGGCCGAAGCCGTGTCAGTGGATTTTCCCGCAGTCGGCAGCAAAGGCTTATTTCTGCCCCTGCGCCAGGTTACCCAGATTGTCCGTGTAGATGCTGCCCGGCAACGTCTGCAAATTCAGTTGCGCGGCAAGCAGGTGTGGATTCCGCTGGAGCAGTTCCGCGCGGATTCCGCACTGGAAATACCCAAGGAAAAGGGGAGTACCCAGTATGCTTCACCAGAAAACCATCCGTGGCGTCTCGATCTACGCGGTCAGCTGCGCGAAGATGCCTGGCAGGCTTTGTGCCGCCATGTGGATGGAGCCATGGCTTCCGGTCGCCAGCAAATTGAGGTGCTGCATGGTAAAGGCAATGGCGTCCTGGCTGAAATGGTCAGGGAATTTGCCAATCAGGATCCGCGCATCATCCAGTGGCGTATGGCGCGTCCTGAGCAGGGGGGTGGCGGTGTCAGTGAGTTGGAGCTACGCTGAAACATGGTCAAATTTTCTCCCGCATTTATAGATGCTCTCCTCGAACGGACCGATTTGATCCGTCTGGTGGAAGGTCGTGTTCCCCTGAAGAAAAAGGGTAAGGACTTTTGGGCCTGCTGTCCTTTTCATCAGGAAAAAAGTCCCTCATTTTCAGTGAGTCCAGAAAAACAGATTTATTATTGTTTTGGATGTCATGCCCATGGTAACGCCATTGGGTTTCTGATGGCCCATGATCGTCTTTCCTTTCCTGAGGCGGTAGCCTTGCTGGCCGAAGACGCCGGGGTGGCCTTACCTGAAGAGGCTGTTGGTCAGTCTGTTCAGGAAGATCTTCGCCCTTTTCGGCAGATTCTGGATAAAGCGGTCAGCCTGTACCGGGATGCACTCGCCAAAAATCCGGCGGCCCAGCAGTACTGGCAGAGCCGTGGTCTCCATCCGGAAATTATTACGCGTTTTGAATTGGGTTATGCCCCTCCTGCCGCGAATTTTCTGAGTCAGCAACTGGGTAAGGATGAAAATATCCGACGCGCACTGATTGGCGCAGGTTTGGTGAGTAGCCGCGAGGATCAATCGGTTTATGATCGTTTTCGCGACAGGGTCATTTTTCCGATTCGTGATGGTCGCGGCCATCTGGTCGGATTGGGGGGGCGCAGTCTCGATGGTCGGGAGCCCAAATATCTCAACTCTCCCGAAGGTCCGCTGTACCACAAGGGGCAGGTGCTCTATGGCCTTCATCAGGCGCGGGACGGTTTGCGCCGGATGAATCGCGCCGTGCTGGTGGAAGGTTATCTGGATGTCATCACTCTGCATCAGGCCGGACTGGATTATGCGGTTGCCGCCAGTGGTACGGCGCTTGGAGAAAGTCAGCTACAGATGCTGTTTCGTGCGGCTGCAGAAATTTTGCTGTGCTTTGATGGGGATGCTGCCGGACGCAAGGCGGCCTGGCGAGCGGTGCAAATGGCACCTGAGTTGTTACGTGAGGGTCGTCTGCTGCGCGTGCTGTTTTTGCCGGATGGTCAGGACCCGGATTCGCTGGTGCGTGAACAGGGAGCGGCAGCGCTGGAAGCTTTATTTTCGACGGCCCGGCCCGCGATCGATTTTTTTCTTGATGAACTGCAGCGCCGCTATAATATTGCCGCAGAAGATGAAAAAGCCCAGTTTCTGCGGGAAGCCCGGGAATTTTTACAGCGGATAAATGATACTACTTTGCGGGAAGTTTACCTCCATAAACTCCAGGAGTTATGTGGTTTGGCCTTTGCCATACCCTCTAAAAAACGTCGTCGGGAAGCTTCTGTGGCCGTGTCAGCGCAACCGTCGCGAAGCAAAGAGGGACCATCCCTCTTTAAGAACGCGATGCGCCTGCTCCTGAATCATCCCGATGATCCTGTCTGGCAGCAACTGGAAAAGGATCTGCTGCCATTTGCGTCTGACCCCATTGCAAAAAAACTGGATGCCACCCTTGATATTTTGGCAAACATGACCCATCTAAGTTCTCACGAGCTTTTGGCGAGACTGGCTGGTACTGACTTGGCAGAGTTTTGTTATGCCTTGGTCATGTCTGAGGCTGAAGATGGTCAGGAAGGCGCATTATTGCGCAATGAAATACCTGAATGTGTGCACAGGGTAAATCGACGCCTGAGCTCCGCCCGAGGGGACTATATGGCGCTTACGGCGGATCGCTCGGGGTTGGGTGCGTTAACCGCGCAGGAGCGGGCCGAGATTGTGTTGTTGACCAGACGCGGTCGCCACAAGCCTCCCGAATCCTGAAGTGTTCCGACGAAAAGGATGGATGAATGCTGTCAATGAATTTAGCTTTTCATCCAGGTGGTTTTTCTTATATAATGTGCGGCTTTCCGCGAGTGCAGGATAGTTATGAGAGACGGTGAGAGTGTAGTGGACAATGAGTCTCAGCGGTCTGAGCTGAAGCGCCTGATTGCGCGCGGAAAAGAGCAGGGATACCTGACCTACGGGGAGATTAATGATCATCTGCCCGAAGAAGTTTTTGATCCTGAGCAGATGGAAAATGTCATTTCCATGATTAATGACATGGGTATTGACGTGTTTGAAGAAGCACCGGATGGCGATACTCTTCTGGATGGTGAAGGTAATGTCGGCGTGGCCGCCCAGGAAGCCGAAGAAGCTGCCGAGGAAGCTCTGGCTGTAGTCGAAGCGGATATTGGCCGTACCAGTGATCCGGTGCGTATGTACATGCGTGAGATGGGCACAGTTGAACTGTTAACCCGGGAAGGCGAAATTGAAATAGCCCGCCGCATTGAAGATGGTCTGATGCAGGTTTTGCGTGCGGTTTCCACCTGCCCGACCACTATCTCGCTGTTGCTGGATGCTGCTGATCGGGTTGAACGTGGGGAAACGCGTCTGGATGAAGTGGTGGATGCATTTATTGATCCCAACGCCCTGGATGCAGAAGCTGTCAGTGTAGACGAAGAGTCTGTTGTGCTGGAAGGCGAAGAGCCTGAAGACACGGATGGTGAAGATGAAGAAGGCGAAGAAGGCACTCTTGAAGCGGATAAGGGTCCGCAGTTGGAAGAAGCCCTGGAGCGCTTTGCAGTTATTCGCGAAGCCTATCTGAATCTGCTTGCCAGTCATGCTGAAGGTGAAATGCATGACGAAAGCTATCAGGAAAAAAGACGCGAGCTGGCAGAGCGTTTTCTGGAAATCAAGCTGAATGGTCGCCAGATTGATGTGATGGCTGATGCCTTGCGAGGTTTAACCGATGGTGTGCGTCAATGCGAACGTGAGCTCATGGAGATTTGTATTGAGCGGGCGCGTTTTCCCCGGAAGGAATTTGTGCGCAGCTACCCCGGTCATGAAAGTGATCTGGACTGGATAGACCAACAGATTAATGGTGGCTTTAGTTATAGCGCGCGGTTAGTGGAATATCGGGATGATATTCTCGCCATTATGAAGCGTTTGGCAGGCATTGAAAAGCGGGCGGGCTTGCCGGTCGCGGAAATCAAGGAAGCCAGCCGCTTGATGTCTATCGGTGAAGCAAAAGCCCGGCGGGCCAAAAAGGAAATGGTCGAAGCGAACCTGCGTCTGGTCATTTCCATTGCCAAGAAGTACACCAATCGTGGTCTGCAATTTCTGGATTTGATTCAGGAAGGCAATATCGGCTTGATGAAGGCGGTGGACAAGTTTGAATATCGGCGTGGCTACAAGTTTTCTACCTACGCTACCTGGTGGATTCGACAGGCTATTACCCGCAGTATTGCCGATCAGGCGCGCACTATTCGTATTCCGGTGCACATGATTGAAACCATCAATAAGCTGAACCGGATCAGTCGGCAAATGTTGCAGGAAATGGGTCGTGAGCCAACTCCAGAAGAGTTGGCAGAGCGCATGGAAATGCCCGAAGACAAGATTCGCAAAGTGCTGAAAATTGCCAAGGAACCGATTTCCATGGAAACCCCCATTGGTGATAATGAAGACTCCCATCTGGGTGATTTTATTGAAGATCGTAATGTCACCGCGCCAGCCGAATCAGCAGTCAACGCGGCTATTCGCGAAGTGGTCGAAGAACTTCTGGACAATGGTCTGACAGCCCGAGAGGCCAAGGTGTTGCGTATGCGCTTTGGAATCGGCATGAATACGGATCACACCCTTGAAGAAGTGGGTAAACAGTTTGATGTGACCCGTGAGCGTATCCGTCAGATTGAAGCCAAGGCGCTGCGGAAGCTGCGCCATCCTTCCCGCTCTGAGCGTTTAAAGAGTTTTGTGGACGGCGAAGTCACCATTCCTTCCTGAAGGGTAAATGTGGTAAAAATGCGGGCGCGGAAACAATTTCGTGCCCTCTCTTCAGGGCCTGTAGCTCAGTTGGTTAGAGCAGGGGACTCATAATCCCTTGGTCCACGGTTCGAGTCCGTGCGGGCCCACCAAATAAATCAAGCGGTTATAAAATAGTCATTGACAATCCCCCGGCTCGTCAGACGCAAATTCGGTACCATGCTGAATCTGGGAGCAAGTTTTATTCTTACGACTACGGTCGTCAAAAAACCGGCAGGAACTTGGAAGGGTGTAGTTCGGATGCGGGCAGCATTTTGTCGAGTTTGCAGCGGTCTTGCGTTTTTCTTCATGCTGTATAAAAATACAGAAGTATAAGTACCGAGCCTTCTGGAGGCATGGCATGGATAAACTGACCCCGCGTCAGGCCGAGATTTTGACCTGGATTCGCACCCGGATGCTGGAAGACAATTTACCACCCACTCGCGCGGAATTAATGAAAGCCTTTGACTTTCGATCGCCCAATGCGGCGGAAACCCATTTGCGCATGTTGGCGCGTAAGGGTTATCTGGAGTTGCAAAATGGCACCGCGCGCGGTATCCGCCTGCACGAAGATTTGAGTGAGACCACGGGCTTGCCTTTGGTGGGGCGGGTGGCCGCCGGGCAGCCGATGCTCGCTGAGGAGTTTCGCGAAGGACAGTTGCCGGTGGACCCTAAACTATTTTCGCCGGGGGCTGATTATTTGTTGCGGGTGCAGGGTATGAGTATGCGCGATGCGGGTATTCTGGATGGCGATATTCTGGCAGTGCGCCATGAAGCCGGTTTTACGCCGCAAAATGGCCAGATTGTAGTGGCCCGAGTCAACGGAGAAGTGACGGTCAAGCGTTGGCAACGGATGCAGGGTAAAGTCAGCCTGTTACCTGAAAATCCTGATTTTTCTCCTATTGAGGTGGATTTGTCCCGTGATGATTTGCTGATTGAAGGGCAGGTGGTAGGCCTGCTGCGTATTGGTAACCGCCTCTAAAACGTCCATTTCTGGAACCAACTCTGGCGTTGAAGGTCTTCTTTCAAGAGATTGCCGCGTGTATTAATGGTTTTTACGGTTCTTGTCGTTTCTGGTCTTGATGCGCTCAGCGGTTTACAATCTTTTGTTATCACTTTTTTCAGAATTTACAGGATTAACTTTCATACATGGACAAATCATCTATCGCTCTGGCAGTGGGTCTGTTAATTATTGGCGGCTTAACGGGGGCCGTTATCGAACGCTTTGCCATCAATCCAGACTCCGCTACGAGCAGTAGTCAGTTGAGTTTGAATGGTGCCAGGCAGCTGCTGAATGATGTTACCCATGGTCAGGCCAGCGCTGAAAAGGTTTTTCCTGGGCCTGGTGGTTTGACGGGCATTGAAGTCAGTATGGAAGGTCATCCGACCATTGCCTATGCGACAGCAGATGGTAAATATCTGGTGGCGGGGCCGGTGCTCAATCAGCAAGGTCAAGATGCCGCTCATGCCGACATGATCAGGCTGGGACTCATTCCCAAACCGACATCGGCTGCGGTTTTGGCCGAAAAAGCAGCGCATGCAGACAGTTTTGTGCTGGGAAACAAAGGACCAGAACTGACGGCTTTTGTGGATCCTAACTGCATTTACTGTCACAAGTTTTACGAAGAAGCCAAACCGCTTATTGCCGCAGGAAAATTGCGCGTCCGCTATGTGGTCGTGGCTTTCCTGAAGCCCAGCAGCGCCGGGAAAGCGGCGGCTATTTTGGGGGCCAGTGATCCTGCTGCGGCCATGGCAGAAAATGAAAAAGGCTTTGATGAGGCGACGGAAGAGGGCGGTATTACTCCCGCCAAAAACCCTGACCCGGCGACTCAGGCTGCGGTAGAAAATAATACCAAGCTGCTGAGTGAAAGCGGAGAAGTGGCGACCCCGACCCTCATTTATTGTAATACACATAATCAGGCTATTCTGGCGCATGGGTTGGATCGTACAAGTCTGGCCGATTTTGTTGATCATATCACTAGCCTTGAAAATGGAGCTTGCCGTTGATGACTGCTCAAGAAAATAATGCGGTTATTCGTCGCGAAGATTATCAGCCGCCCCTTTATCGGATTACCGATGTCGCGCTGAATGTTCATCTGGATCCGGAAAACACCGAAGTGGAGGCTCGTCTGCATTTTCAGCGACTGGGTTCAGAGCCGGTATCTGCGTTGCATCTGGACGGCGAATCCCTGGAGTTGCTGAGTGTTTTGCGAGATGGTCAGCCCTTGGCGGAAAATTTGTTTCGTTCTGATGCGACGGGTTTGACCTTGTTGAATCCAGAACCGGAATTTTTGTTGGAAACCCGGGTTCGGATTCATCCTGCTGCCAATTCGACCCTGTCCGGTTTGTACTTTGCCGGTGGGCAGTTTTTGACGCAATGCGAGGCAGAGGGTTTCCGGCGTATTACCTATTATCTGGATCGTCCGGATTGTCTGGCCAAATTTACGGTGACTTTGCACGCTTCCCGAAAAACCTGTCCGGTGTTGCTGGCCAATGGTAACTGCATTGCCCAGGGGGATGAAGACAACAATTGGCATTGGGCGCGTTGGGAAGATCCTTATCCCAAGCCCGCTTATTTATTTGCCATGGTAGCCGGTGATCTGGCCGTACAGCGCGATGTTTTTGTTACGCAATCGGGCCGGTCGGTGGCGCTGGAAATTTATGTGGCCGCGCGGGACCTGGGAGCCTGCGATCAGGCCATGGTAAGCCTGAAGCGGGCCATGCGCTGGGATGAAGAGGTTTACGGGCGCGAATATGATCTGGATCGCTACATGATTGTGGCGACCGACAGCTTCAATATGGGGGCCATGGAAAACAAGGGCCTCAACATTTTCAACTCCAAATATGTGCTGGCCAGCCCTGAAACGGCCACCGATACGGATTATCAGGGTGTTGAGTCGGTCATTGCCCACGAATACTTTCACAACTGGACGGGTAACCGGGTGACCTTGCGGGACTGGTTTCAACTGAGCCTCAAAGAAGGTTTGACGGTATTTCGGGATCAGGAATTCAGTGCAGATATGAATTCGCGCGGGGTGCAACGCATTGGTGACGTGCGCCGCTTGCGTGCAGCCCAGTTTCCTGAAGATGCGGGCCCGCTGGCGCATCCGGTGCGTCCCGATGCCTATTCGGAAATCAATAACTTTTACACGGCGACGGTGTACGAAAAGGGCGCGGAACTGGTGCGCATGATTCATACCTTGCTGGGTAAGGAAGGTTTTCGGCGGGGTACTGATCTGTATTTTGAACGACATGATGGTCATGCAGTGACCATTGAGGATTTTGTGGAGGCCATGGAAGATGCTAATCACTATGATCTTTCCCGGTTTCGGCGCTGGTATTCCCAAGCCGGAACACCACAAGTAAAGGCAGAGGGAAGTTATGATCCTGCGCGTCGTTCCTACACGCTGACCTTGCAGCAGTTCACCCCTGCTACGCCCGGACAGTCAAACAAGGAGCCAGTACCTGTTCCGGTGCGCATGGCTTTGCTGAACACCCAGGGAGAAAAAGCGGTTCTGGATAAAACAGGCGCCACCGAAAAAGTAATCTTATTGGAGCAGGCCCGGCAAAGCTGGACTTTTGAGGACTTGCCCGATCCGGTAATACCTTCCCTGTTGCGGGGTTTTTCTGCTCCGGTGCGTCTGGATATTGCGCTCGATGAGCAGGCTCGTAGTTTTTTGGCCGGTGTTGATGATGATCCTTTTAATCGCTGGGAAAGCACTCAGGAGTTGGCTCTAAAATCGTTGCTGGCTGGGGTAAAAAACCATCAGGAACTTGAGGCGTTGCCTGCGGCCTTGGAGCAGGCGCTGTCTGCCACATTGAAACAAAGCCAGATGGATCCGGCTTTTCGCGCGGAGTTGCTGACTTTGCCTAGTGAGGATTATATCGGCGAACAGATGCAGGTCATTGCGGTGGATGCCATTCATCAAGCGCGGGAAACCCTGCTCGATACCATCGGCGCACATTTTCATGATGAATGGTTAGGTCTGTATCAGGATCTGGCGGGCGCTTATGAGCGGGATGGGGCCTCCATCGGTCGTCGCCGTCTTCGTAATATGGCCTTGAGTTATCTGATTCATAGTGATCACAGTCGTCACGAGGACATGACCCTGCATGCGCGTCAGCAATATGTGCAGGCCGACAACATGACAGACCGTCTGGCCGCTTTTCAGTTGCTGGTGCAGCATCCCAAACATGATGCTGAAGACATCCTTCTAGATTTTTACCAGAAATGGCAGGATTACCCGCTGGTGATCGACAAATGGTTTGCCATTCAGGCCATGGCACCGCGCCCCGACACCTTGCGCCATGTGCAGCATCTTTTGGTGCATCCGGCCTTCGACTGGAGAGTGCCCAATCGGGTGCGCGCGGTGTTGGGTGCCTTTTCTATGAATCCGACCATGTTTCATGCAGCCGACGGATCGGGTTACGTTTTTTTTGCCGAGCAAATCCGTAGGCTGGATGATATCAATCCGCAAACCGCCGCCCGTCTGGCCACCCCCCTCAGTCGTTGGCAACGCTACGATAAGGTCCGCCAGCAAGGCATGATGAATGCCCTGCAACTGTTGGCAGCCAAAACCAACCTTTCCCGCGATCTGGCCGAGGTCATCCAGCGATCTTACCCTGCCGCTTAGCTATCCCAGGGGCGGGCCGTAGATTCCAGACGCAACCAGAATTTCTGAAATTTTTTACGCTGCCGGGCCTCGCGGCCTTGCAGGAACCCCAATAACGCACCCGCCTGAAAAGCCACACCGGCTTTACGATTGTTGGTCAGGGGATTCAGATATTGGCCTGCCATGTCCGCATCGTGGATTTCTCCGGCGATACCCTGCAACGTCGCCAGTAATTTCAGTAATGCTTTGCTATCTTTTCCGGGCCATAGCGGCGCCAGGGTGATCATCACATAACGGGTGTTTTTGATACGGATGCGCAGGCTGTGTAAGGCTTCGGGATGATCCAGCAGCATTTTGCCGGCAGCCATAAGTTTGCGGTCTTCGCGATGTAATTGTGTTTCGCTGAAATCCTGAAGGCTTTTTGTGTAGGTCAATGGTTGTCGCATTAAAGTGGCCCAGAGTTTCAGCAGAATGGCGACAAGCTGCGGCAACTGCTCGGCCTGCCGAGGTGCTTGCGCAGATAAAATACCCTGCAAAGGAGCGGGGTCCAGCGTCATGGTTGTGGCAATTTCGGTCCAATATCCCACCAGGGCTTCATAATCACGTTTTTGGTTTTGCTGGTGAAACCATTCCTGAAGTGCGAGGCGGAAGGATTGTAATAGGTTGTCCGGATCGAGCACCCGGCAAAAGCGTAAAGTGGCTCTGAGGCTGCGCACGCTTTTACGCAGCTCATGAAAACTCTCCGCAGAAGTTTTGGCCCAGTGTTTGCGTGTGTCGTGAATAATTTGCTGGAGCTGCCAGGTCAGTATCTGGCTGAAAGCGTTGCCGGCATTTTCCCGGCGGTGCAGGGGCCAGGCCGTATCTCGGGGTTTTTCATCGGAAATCAGTCCGGCCAAGCGCAAACCGCGAAACAGTTTGCTTTCCTGGTCGGGAATCAGGGGAAGATCCTGACAGAGAGCTGCACCCATTTCGAGCACTGCCGCTGCATTCCCTTGGGCGAGTTCTAGTTCTACCTCGCGGATGGGTTCGCTCTGGCCTCTGGCCAGAATTTCCCCGCGATCTAGCGCCACAATGATTTCACTACCATCGGTATTGGTAACCCGGCTTTCGTGGCGTTCGAAACGGGTTTCAAGAATGACCTGCAAGTCCAGTTCCGTGAAGGGTGCGAGCATGGCGGCGGCTTCACTGTCTGTGAAGACGCTCAGGTCGGGCTGATTACTTTCGACCGCTACATTCCACTCTGGACGTTGGTGCAGACCGCCCGCCGATTGGCCACTGGCCTTGAGTGTGGCTATCCAGGCATCATCTTCGCGGCGCACGCGGTAAGCCAGACGCGCACGTTGCAGGGCGTTGTCTCGACTATCAAAATAAAACGCATGAAGCTGAAGAGGAGGTTCTTTGCTGATGGCCAGTAGAGGGTGTTCGGCAATACGTTTCCAGACTGGAGCCGTATCGTCCATGATTTGTAATTTAAGCTCCTCTTCCACCACCATCCTCCATGACAAAATTCAGTATGCGTACCCATTGCGGCAGTTCATTGCGATTTTCTGCAGCACGCATGTCGGCAATTCCGGCACCACATTGAGCGGCACGGACGTAAATCTGGCTATCCCGCAAGGTCGCTACCACGGGCAGATTCCATTCGCTCAGGACACTTTGCAGATGCTGGGCACCCCGGGTACGCGCATTCACCCGATTAGCAATCACGCCCATCCGCACTTTACCTTTACGGTACCGCTTGATCTCTTCCAGTTTTTGCAGAAATAGCTGGCTGGCATCCAGATCAAAAAGGGAGGGGCCGATGGGGACTAGCAGAACCTCTACCTCACCGAGCATATCTTCAAGGCGCTTTTTTTTAAGGCCGGCAGGGGCGTCCATGACCACATAGTCACTGGCAGGGTAATCACGGAAGTCGCGTTCGGCATCTTCCACCACATTCAGCTTGGGAAGCATTGGCGAGCGGCGTTTGACCCAATGGGACGACGATTGCTGGGGGTCCAGATCGGCAAGGAGAACCGTCCCGCGCAGCGCCAGAAGGCTGGCCAGATTGGTCGCCACAGTGGTTTTGCCCGCACCACCCTTGCTGTTGAGGACCAGTGTTCTGAGCATGCCTAGCTTTCTTTTTTAGCCATGATGACTGCTGCGATCATAATGCCGCAGCAGGATTTCCTGGGCGGATTGACAGTCATCTTCCGGGTTTCGGCGCAAATGTTCATAGCTGCCGTCCGCTTTCATGAGCCAGGCATTGCAGTCATCTTGCAGATAAAGTTGCAAGGTTTCCTCGAGAACTCGAGCGCGCAGGTCCGGGTCCAGTATGGGAACGGCCACCTCCAGGCGTCTAAACAGGTTGCGACCCATCCAGTCCGCGCTGGAAATCCACAGCTTGGGATGTCGTCCATTGCCAAAATAATAAACCCGACTGTGTTCCAGAAAACGACCGACAATGGAGCGCACCCGAATATGCTCGGAAACGCCAGGGATGCCGGGACGCAGGGCGCAGGCACCGCGCACTACCAGATCAATTGCGACACCCGCCTGGGAGGCCCGGTACAGGGCACGAATCAACTCCGGCTCTACCAGCGCGTTTACCCGTGCCAGAATACGTCCTTCGCTACCCCTGCGGGTTTCTGCTTCAATGGCTTGCATGACGCTGTTAAACAGGGTGAAGGGACTTTGCAGCAGGCGCCGCAATTGCGGCACCTTGCCCATGCCGGTGATGTGCATGAACAAGTCGTTCATGTCGGCCGTAATGTCAGAATCGGCGGTCAACAGGCTCAAGTCGGTATAAATCCTGGCGTTGCGGGGGTGGTAGTTACCTGTGCCGAGATGACCATAAAGGCGGATACCTTCTTCCTCACGACGCAATACCAGAATCATTTTGGCATGGACTTTGTGGTTGACGACCCCGTACACGACCTGTACACCCACTTCTTCCAGACGCTCGGCCATACGGATGTTGTTGGCTTCATCAAAGCGTGCCTTGAGTTCCACCACGGCAGTGACCTGCTTACCAGCCAGAGCTGCTTCAATCAGGGCATCAATCAGAGGCGAGTCAGGAGTGGTGCGATACAGGGTCTGTTTGATACCAATAACCTGGGGATCACTCGCCGCCTGACGCAGAAAATCGAGCACCGGATTAAAGCTCTGGTAGGGATGATGCAGCAGAATTGGTGCTTCACGCAGGCGCACAAAAATATTTTCCGGCCGGGAGCAGACGCTGGGTAGCCCCGGTACGAAAGGCGGAAAAAGCAGGTCCTGGCGCGGCACCATGTCAATAATGGCCGCCAGTCTGGACAAGTTCACCGGTCCGGCCAGTGAATAGAGATTGTCATCGGCCAGTTCAAAATGTTTGAGCAGATAATCGACGACTTCGCGGGGGCAATTGTTGGCGACTTCCAGGCGTACAGCTTCCCCGAAAGGACGCATGGGCAATTCGTCCACCAGTGCGTCCAGAAGGTTATCCACTTCTTCCTCATCCACAAACAGTTCGCTGTTACGGGTGACCCTGAACTGGTAAAAACCGAGAATTTTCAGGCCGGGAAACAGTGCAGTGACGTGTTCGTGAATGACGGAGGAAAGAAAAACGAAATCGCTGGGACCCGCCAGATGGGGAGGGATCTGGATGATTCGGGGAAGAATCCTGGGGGCCTGGACGATGGCAATGGGGCTGCGCCGTCCGTAAGCATCCTGTCCTTCCAGAACAATGGCAAAATTCAGACCCTTGTTTTGCACTTTAGGAAAGGGATGCGCCGGGTCCAGGCTGAGAGGGGTCAACAAGGGCATGACTTCGGTCTGAAAATAATTGCTGATCCAGCGCTTTTGTGCGGCTCGCCATTCCTTGCGCCGCAGCAGCCTAATGCCTTCTTTGGCCAGGGCCGGGAGCAGACGTTGGTTCAGGCAGAGGTACTGTTCCTGGATGATTTCATGGGCCATTTGTGCAACGGCTGCAATTTCCCGATCCGGACCCAGCATGTCAGGGCCCAAGGGTCCGGCACCGAATTTGCGCCTTTGCAGTAATCCGGCCATGCGTACTTCAAAAAACTCATCGAGATTACTGGAAACAATGGTCAGAAAGCGTAAGCGCTCCAGTAACGGGACGCGTGGATCATCGGCCAGTGCCAGTACGCGTTGGTTAAAGGCGAGAATACTCAGATCACGATTGAAATAGAGATCTGCATTATCCAGAGATGCCGGATTTTCAGAGGATTCTGACGGCTCGTTTTCAGTCATGACGTTGCTGCACTCTTTGCTCGGCGGCAGTCACGGTGTTTTGTAGGAGCGTGGCCACGGTCATGGGCCCGACTCCGCCAGGAACCGGAGTAATCCAGGCTGCTCTTTTTTCGGCTTCGGCAAAGTCTACATCGCCGGTCAGGCGTCCATCCGGCAAACGATTGATACCAACATCAATGACCACAGCGCCGTCGCGGACCCACTGACCGGGAATCAAACCCGGCTTGCCAGCGGCAGCAATCAGAAGTTCTGCGCGCTCCACATGGGCTTGAAGGTTGCGGGTAAAGCGATGACAAACTGTGACGGTGGCCCCTGCCAGTAAAAGCTCCATAGCCATGGGTCGTCCGACAATATTGGAGGCACCAACAATCACCGTCTCCTTGCCGCGAACATCCAGGTCAATTTCATCAAGCAGGGTCATGATACCGGCTGGTGTGCAGGAACGCAGCAAAGGCGCGCGGAGGACGAGGCGTCCGACGTTATAGGGATGAAAGCCATCCACATCTTTCTGGACGGCTATGGCTTCAATGATGACTTCAGGATCAAACTGAGGGGGGAGGGGTAATTGCACGAGAATGCCATCAATGCTGTCATCAGCATTTAACTCGGCTATTTTCTGGAGTAGTTGTTCAGGACTGCTTGTGGCCGGGAGATTTACCGCCAGAGAATGGATACCCACGCTTTTGCAGGTGTCGCGTTTTTTCTGGACATACACTTCGGAGGCCGGATTATTACCTACCAGAACCACTGCCAGGCCTGGAGCCCGACCATGGTTTTTGAGAAACGTCCTACTTTTTTCGGCAGTTTCTGCCTGCAGTTTTTTGGCAATAGCTTTGCCATCAATACGTTGCGCAGTCATTGCTTCCCCTGCGCTGAAGCTGAACGGCCTGGGGAAACCCTCTTTATCATGAAATCAACCTTATGAATGATCTGCGTCGTTTTAAATACTCTAATATCCCAGCATTCTTCTGTTCCCTCGATTTTTTGTCAAGTGAAAACCGGATACTGACCCCCTGAAAACGGCGGGTGGCTGGGAAGCTTTTTGCTCCAACGTCCCTTGCCTGTTGTTCTAAGGTTCATCCTGCTGTCAGGAGAGAACTCGCCCTATGGGCTCAAACAGCTCTCCTGACGGGCGCAGGATTTCACCAAGAACAACAACGGCGCGGGACAAAGTCGCTGCAAAGCTTCCCAGCCACCCACCGTTTTCAGGATCAAAAGCCTGACCTGATCAGCCAGTGAGACCGGATCAGGAAACCGACTCGGCTGGTTCCTCGCTTCCACGCAAATCCTTGGCCAGCACCATATACATGGCGGGTACCACGAACAGTGAAAACAGCGCGCCAATGCCCAAACCGGTGAAAATGACCAGACCCATCTGGAAACGACTGACGGCGCCAGGTCCGTTCATGAGGAGCAGGGGGAGAACCCCGAGTACCATGGCTCCGGTGGTCATCAGAATCGGGCGCAAACGAATACTCGACGCCTTTTCTACGGCGGCGCGTTTGCCCAATCCTTCGTGACGCTGAATTTCATTGGCAAACTGCACAATCAGAATACCCTGCTTGGCAATCAAACCGATCAGAGTGATCAGGCCCACCTCCGTGTAGATATTGATGGAGGCCAACCCCAGGCTGACAAATATCAGCGCACCACTAATGGACATGGGCACGGTAATCAGCACAATCAAGGGGTCCCGGAAACTTTCAAACTGAGCCGCCAACAGCAGGTAAATCAGGATGATAGCGAGCGCAAAAGTGGTCAACAATCCACCACTTTCCTGCATGTACTCGCGCGACTGGCTGGCGTAGTTGACCGAAAAGTCTTTGGGCATGATTTTGTCGGCGGTGGTCCGGAAGAAATTCAGGGATTGCCCCATGGTCACCCCCGGCTTGGGAACCGCCTGAATGGTGACCGAGTTGAGCTGCTGAAATTGCGGCAGGAACTGGGGTTCAACCTTGGTTTCGATGGATACGACCGTTGACAGGGGCACCATTTGCCCCGTCGCCGTGGCAATATAGTAGTCCTTAAGGGCCTCCGGGTCCGTGCGGAACTTGTCCGGCACCTGGGGAATAACCTTGTAGCTGCGTCCCTGCATATCAAAGCGGTTGACATAGTTGCCGCCCAGCAAAGGTTGCAGATCCTGGGCAATTTCCGCCATGGTCAAACCCAGATTGGCGGCGATATTGCGATGGATTTTCAGCACCAGTTCCGGATTGTCAATACGCAAGTCCTTGGTTACATAAAAGAACATTCCGCTTTGGTAGGCCTTGGCAATGACCTGATCCGCTACCTGATCCATTTTATCGTAGCTGCCGGGGCTCTGCAGAACAAATTGTACTGGCAGGCCGCCCGCAGATCCGGGTAATGGTGGCGGCAAGAAAGAGGCCACCTGCAGCCCAGGAACGCTTTGCAATTGCTGCTGCAATTTGGGCTGAATCTGCATGGCCGTAACGGAACGATCAGCCCAGTTGGTCAAACGCATACCTGCAAAAAGGCTGTTGGTTCCACCACCACTACCGACAGAAATTCCAGTGACCATGAAAGTCGCCTTTTTTTCCGGATAGTTATTGAAAACCTTCAAAATCTGCTTGCCATAATGCGCCAGTCGGTCCGGGGTGATAGTCGGACCACCAGTACCAGCATTGAAAATGATGCCCTGATCTTCCTGTGGCGCCAGTTCCGATTTGGAAGTGGAGAACAGGAAATAAATACTGCCGAATACGACAATGGCAAAAAGCATGACTACGGGCACAAAATTCAGGACACCATGCAGAACTCGGTCATAAAAACCTCTTAAACCGACAAAGCGCTGATCGATGAAGTGCTCAAAGCCATGTTCCTTGGTGGGCTTCAAGACCTTGCTGGAGAGCATGGGCGACAGCGTCAAAGCCACAATCATGGAAATCAGCACCGCTGCCACCAGGGTAAAGGCAAATTCTCCAAACAGACTGCCGGTGAGCCCACCCATAAAGCCAATCGGTGCAAACACCGCAATCAAGGTGGTGGACATGACGATAATCGGACCACCCAGTTCGCGTCCGGTCAGCAAGGCGGCATCAAAAGGGCTCTTGCCTTCATCAATATGCCGATGCACGTTTTCTACAACGATAATGGCGTCATCCACCACCAGCCCAATGGCCAGAACCACTGCCAGCAGGGTCAGCAGATTGATGGTGAAGCCCATGGACCACATGATCAGGCCTGCGCCAACAATGGACAGAGGAATAGCCACTGCCGGAATAACCACTGCCCGGAATGAGCCGAGGAAGAGGAAGATAACCAGCACGACCACCGCCAGGGTGATACCAATGGTCATCAATACTTCGTCAATGGAAGCCTTGATAAATGCACTGGCATCATAAGGAATTTCTTCGTGCATACCCGGCGGCAGACTTTTTTTGAGTTTCGCCAGAGCGGTTTTGACGCCTGCGGCTACGTCCAGAGAATTGGCTGAGGGAGATTCCTGAATGCCGATGAACGCTGCCGATTTACCATTAAAAAAGGCCTGGGAATCATAATTCTGGGCACCGAGTTCAACATGGGCGACATCTTTCAGGCGAATCAGAGTGTTACCCGACTGCTTGATGACCAGATCACGGAATTCACTGACATTGTGCAGACTGGTAGTAGCCACAATGGTGTTTTGTACAGTTTTACCCCGGGTCCGCCCCACGGCCGAGATGAAATCATTGGCTGTCAGCGCTTGGGAAACCTGGGCAGCAGTCACATTGAGTGCGGCCATTTTCTGCGGGTTCAGCCAGACGCGCATGGCATAGGTATTCCCATTGCCGGCACCAGGAGGCAAAATCTGGGCTTCACCGACACCATGTACTGAGGCCAAACGCGGTTGCGCCACGCGCAGCAAATAATCAGTAATTTGTTGCTGACTGAGCTGATTTCCGTAAAAAGCGATATACATCAAATCTGTTGTGTCGCCCACTGTGACGTTGATCACGGGTAACTGGCTACCCGTGGGTAACTGATCAGTCACCTGCTGGACTTTGGATTGAATGTTGGCCACTGCGGCGCTGGGACTGTAATTCAGCTTCATGTACACCGTAATGGTGGAGGACCCCTCCGCACTGTTGGAGGTCATGTAGTTGATGTCCGGGGCGCTGGCGATGACCTTTTCAAGACGTGCGGTAATAAAGCCCTGCACAGTACTGGGACTGGCACCGGGGTAAGCCGTGGTGACTGTCACCACCGTATTGACCAGGGCCGGATATTCCCGGACGGTCATCATGGTGTAGGCATGGAGACCCAGCAGGAAAATCACCAGACTCAACGCCGTAGCGAGTACCGGGCGACGAACAAAAATATCCGTAAATTTCATGAGCTAGCCTTACGCGTCGTGACTGATGGTAACAAGGCTGCCATTGACCAGTTTGACCTGACCGGCGGTGACGATTCTGTCGCCTTGCTTCAATCCTGAGAGTATTTCCACCATGCCGTCGCGTTGCTTACCGGGTTTGATGACCTGTTGCATGGCGGTTTCCTGAGTTTTACCATCCTTTTTTTCCTGATGGATGATATAAACATAATCACCATACGTGTTGTAGGAAATGGCAGATACTGGAATGACCAGGACCTTTTCCGTGGTATCGCGCACCACCGTCAACTCCCCGAACAGTCCTGGCCGGAGCTGATTTTTGGGGTTGTCAATGGTGGCTTGTACTTCTATCTGCCGGGTAGTGCTGTTGACGGCAGAACCCAGAGCCGTCACTTTTCCAGAAAAGGTTTGTCCGGGCAGGGCATCGGTTTGGATCTGTACCGGAGTCCCGGCCTGAATATTCTGGAGGTCACTTTGCGGCAGGGTGAAGTTGGCATAGAGCGGGCTCCAGGACTGCAGGTCCACTATTTTGGTGCCGGGAGTCAGATACTGACCCACATTCACCTGGCGGATGCCGAGATAACCACTGAAGGGTGCGCGAATGGTCAGTTTGTTCAGCGTCGCCTGAATATCCTTGATGGCAGCCTGATCCGTCTGATAGGTAGCCTGGGCTGAATCCAGCTGGGCCTGGCTGGCCGCCTTGGTGGCGATTAATTCTTGGGTACGATGCAAATTGCTGGAAGCCAGTCGCAGTTGTGCCTGATCACTGGCGAGTTGGGCCAATTGCGTGGAATCATCAATTTGCACCAGCGGCGTCCCTGCCTGTACATACTGACCGGAGCGAAAATGAATGGCAGTTACATTGCCGGCAATCTGGGGGGTAACATCTACACCCTGAACGGCCGCCAGCGAGGCTACGGCGCGCAGTTGCGGGTGCCAGTGGGCAATTTCTGCTGTTGCGGCGCTCACGGTGACTACCGGTTTGGGCATGTGCGCCATGGCTTCGGCGATTTTGCTGTTGACGAAGGCTTTAAACCCAAAAATTCCGCCAAAAACAATCAGCAGGCCAATAATGACAATCACAAATGCTTTTTTCATATTTCAGTCTCCGCAGAGGATGGCTGCGATCAATAAAAAGGTTTAAGAATGTTTAGGTGTAGTCGCTGACTTCTGATCCGGCTTGTTCCACCAGCCACCCCCCAAAGCCACGAGTAATGCGGCACTATCCTGATAACGCTGGGATTGAGCCTTGATTTCGGCAATTTTGGCAGTGTTGTACTGGACTTCAGCCGTCAGCAGGGTCAGATAATCACTGGCACCGGCGCGATAACTGGCCTGCGCCAGTTTGAGTGCTTCACGGGAAGCGGACAGCGCCTCGCGCTGGGCGGCGAGGGCTTGGGCATCATGTTCCACCGCCCGCAACCCGTTGGCCACCTGATCAAAAGCATTGAGCACGGTGCT
The DNA here is from genome assembly GCF_018853445.1 of Acidithiobacillus concretivorus. GTDB lineage: Bacteria > Pseudomonadota > Gammaproteobacteria > Acidithiobacillales > Acidithiobacillaceae > Acidithiobacillus > Acidithiobacillus concretivorus. The sequence continues at coordinate 11,879 of NZ_JABELD010000069.1, read as the reverse complement.
GCGGTAGTTGGCGTAAATTACATCATAGGCGGCATGGGCTTCGGCCTTCTGGGCTTCCAGTTTGCCACCTTCAAACAAAGGCTGGGACATGGAACCCACCAGGCTCCAGATGCTGCTGATAGGATCAAAAAAGATGTTGGGATTAGTGGCGGCATTACCGAATGCAGCGGTCAGTTTCACAGTCGGATAAAACTGCGCGCGGGCTTCTCCGATCTGGGCATTGGCCGCTTTCATCTGAGCCATCACGGCGCGGATATCCGGTCTTTGCTGGAGAAGCTGCGACGGTAAGCTGACGGGCAGTTTTTCCGGCAGTTTCAGATCGGTCAGCGTAAAATTCTGGCGTTTGGCATTTGCGGGAAATGCCCCAACGAGAATGGCGAGTTCATGCCGATAGACGGCCAGCTGCTGTTCCAAAGGTGGCAGGGTGGCGGCTTCACTGGCCATCTGACTTTTTTGGGTCATGACAGTGCTGTAGTCGATGGCGCCGGCGCTATACTGGTTTTCGGTCAGTTCAAGCAGCTTTTTTGCGTGGGCAATGATGGCCCTGGTAGCCTGGATTTGTTCTGCGGCAGCCGCTTCATCAATGGCGGTGGTGACAATGTTGCCGGTAAGGGTCAGTTTTGCGGCTTCCAACTGCCACTGTTGGTATTTCACCAGCTCTTCGCTGTTGCGATACACCAGTTTATTGACGCCGAAAACGTCCGGGTAATAGGACACCCCCAACGACCCGTTGATCAATGCGTAATGGATGCCCCTACTACCACCAAAAGTGGCGGCAGTAGTTTTGCTGCGATTGGCCTGCAGGGTACCGGTTACTTGCGGGTAAAAGATGCTGGCATTGGCGCGCGCTGTGGCTTGGGCTTCCCGCATTTGGGCCTGGGCCGCCGCAATGGTCGGACTGTTTTTCAGGCCCACGCTGATGAGGGTATCCAAGGCTTTGGAGTGGAACAGTTTCCACCATTGTTCATGCAGCTCGGTGCCATACTGGATTTCCTGCGCTGCTCCGGCCATACCGCCGGGCGCTATGGTTTTTACCGGACTTTTGCCCGCCGTATAAGCCATTTTGTCGGAAGGCGCGGGCGGCACCCGTAGCTTGGGTTCAAAGCTACAGGCCGCCAGGCTGCTGGCAACACCTAGGGCCAAGAGGGCCGCAACGGGTTTGGGTAGTGGTTTGTGCACAAAAAATTACCTCTCAGAGGTCTGAACCGACCGGTCAGTATAATGGCGACAATTGGCAATTCTGTCAAACCTGAGCTTATTCCGGCAATGGAATCATGACGAGTACAATCGACCGTAACCCCTGCCCAGTCATTTAAGCCAAATTGTGTCATGAATATAAAGGCTTGAAAAATGCTTCAGAACGCTTGATTCTTGGAGTATTTCACCCCATATTGACTACGCAACATTTTTATTGGGGGAGCGAATGAATAAAAAATTTTTGGGAACAAGCATCCTGCTTGTTAGTTTAGTCACGGCACCTTTAGCATGGGCCGAACCTTCTGTCACTCAGGTGACGCAAGCCATTCAAAGTGGTCATCTGGATCAGGCACAAAGCATGATGCAGGAAGTGCTTGGTACCCATCCGAATTCTGCGGAGGCGCAATACCTGGAGTCGAGAATTCTGGCGCGTCAGGGTAAATGGTCAGAAGCCGCAGCGGCCCTGCAGAAATCTGAACAACTGGCTCCGGCTATGCCTTTCGTCAAGTCGGAAGTCTTGCAGAAATTCAAAAAATCCGTACAGGGGCATAGTCAGGCCGTGACCAGGCCGGCGGCGGAAAAAAAGAGCCCCTGGGGTTCTGCTTTGGTCTTTTTTCTGGGTCTGATTGTGCTGATTGCGGTGATTTCCATGTTTTTACGGCGGCGTCGGCAGAATGCACAACTCATGTATCGGGGTGGGCCGACCCCGGGGCCTTTTGGCAGCATGAACGGTAGTTATGGACCGAATGGACCGGGGTATCCTGGCGGCCCGATGGGTGGGATGCCGCAACAGGGTGGTGGCTTGGGCTCTAGTCTCGCATCGGGAATTGCTACCGGAGTCGGGGTGGGTGCCGGGCTGGCTGCCGGGCAGGCGCTTGCTGGAAGTTTGTTTGGTGGTCACGATGCTGCTGGAGCACAAGCTAATGCATCAGGCAATGATGACCTGGGCCTGACCGACAATTCCTGGGGTAATGACCAGCTAGCCAGTAATGATGATTTCGGCATGGATGATGGCGGTGATGGCTGGGGCTGACCCTTTGTTATTTGCCTAAATTAAAGAAGGGGCGACTGGATAAGTCGCCCTTTTTTACTTCCTGGCTGGTCGGACCTGCTGCAAGACTTCACCCTAATGGTCAGCGCCTGATCTCAGGGGAGCGCATATCCCCGGCGTCGTAACACTTCGGAAATGGTCAGTAGTGGCATTCCCATCAGGGCGTTGGGGTCTGCGCCTTCCATTTTTTCCAGCAGGCTGATCCCCAGACCTTCAGAACGTAAACTTCCAGCACAGTCCAGAGGCTGATCTTTTTCAATGTAGCGACGGATATCCTCCGAACTTAGTGCCCGTAAAGTCAAATAATAGGGAACGATGAACTGCTCTGCGCCGCTGGCATCCGCTATAGCAATACCATTGAGATATTCGACCCGACGACCTTGCATCCATTGTAGTTGCTCTTCGGCCCTGGCGGCAGATTCCGGCTTTCCCAGAACCTGTCCGGCACAACAAGCCATTTGATCCGCGCCGATAACCAATGCTTCAGGGTGGCGAGCTAATACGGCGTGGGCTTTGGCCAAAGCCAGACGCGCTACCAGCTGTTCCGGGGTTTCATCCGGAAGCGGGCTTTCATCAACCTGGGAAGCTACGCAGCGAAAAGGAATTTGCAGGCGCTGCAGCAATGCCTTGCGGTACGGGCTGGTGGAGGCCAGAATCAGTTCAGGTAGCAACATGAAAAGTTTTTTCAGCCGGTGTTACGTTGTCCGGCCGCTATGGCATTGATAGTTCGCAGCAGGGGGTCCAGCCATATTTCACGGAATTCCGGCGGTGCATCATCATTGCGGTAACGGCGGAGCAGAGCGAGCTGAATATGATTTAGAGGCTCCATATATACGTTACGACGCTGCAAAGAAAAAGCGAGGCTGGGGTTGTCGGAAAGCAATTGCTCGGTTCCAGCCATGGCCAGCATCTCTCCAAGGCTCAGCTCAAACTCCCGGCGGATTTTCTGGAAAACCGACGTGGCTTGCTCCTGATCAAGTGGTAAACCGGCATATTCTCCCGCCAGCGCCATGTCGGTTTTGGACATGGCCATGCTGATGTTGCCCATCAGGGCGTGGAAAAAAGGCCAGTGCTGATACATGTCCTGAAGAATTTCCAGTCGTTCGGGTTTTTCCATCCGCCATTGGGCAATAGCAGAACCCAGCCCGAACCATGCTGGAAGAATATGGCGGGACTGTGCCCAGGCAAATATCCAGGGAATCGCCCGAATGGAGCCCATGGAGCGGTCACTGCGCTGTCGGTGTGAGGGGCGTGAACCAATGTTCATGTGCGCTATTTCATTCAGCGGAGTTGCTTCGTAAAAATAATCCAGAAAACCCGGGGTGTTTTCCGTAAGGTCACGATAGGCCTTTTCGCCCAATTGAGTGAGCTCTGTCATGACCTTGAGATAAGCCGGGTTGTCGGGGGTAACCGGGCGGACCAGGCCGATGCTGGCTTTGATGAGGCCGGCGGTGCCGACAGTCAACTCGTATATGGCAGTTTCGAGATTGGCATATTTGAAGGACAGGACTTCACCCTGTTCGGTGATCTTGATTTGTCCACGAACGGTATCTGGTGGTTGCGCCAGAATGGCTTCATAGGTGGGACCACCACCGCGACCGACGCTGCCGCCACGGCCATGAAACACGCGAATTTGAATATTGCGTTTGTCAGCAATGGCAGCCAGGCGTAGCTGGGCCTGATACAGCGACCAACTGGACGATAAAATACCGCCGTCCTTGCAGGAATCAGAGTACCCAAGCATGACCTCCTGGGTGTTTTCCTGGCTGCTGAGGATTTCGGTATAAACCGCGTTATCGAGCAGTGTGGACATGACAGCATCCATACGTTCCAGATCGTGAATAGTCTCAAACAGTGGGGTGACGGCAATTTCACTGTAAAGTCCCTGTCGAGACCAGCCTGCCAGCCCGAATTCCTTGGCCAGCAACAGCACTTCGAGAATATGACTGGCTTCGTGGGTCATGGAAATCACGTAATTTCCAAATCCGGAAGCACTGACCTCGCGGCGAAGTTGGGCGATACAGCGAAACATGGCGCAGGTTTCGGCAGCCAGTGGCGAAAGTTCAGGATGCTGCTCAACCAGCGGACCAGGACGTTTGAGGGCTTCCGTCAGGGTTGGTAACCTGGCTTCTTCAGGCATTTCAAGGTAACCGGCAAAACCCGGGACATCTGCATATAGTTCAGAAATGGTTCGGGAATGCACGGTGGATTCCTGGCGAATATCCAGATTGGCCAGGTGAAAACCGAAGGTCTGTACCAGCCAGACTATATCCTGAATATCGTGGTCGGCGATGTAATCATCATTATGACCGCGCAAGGAGTCACGCACGAGGAGCAGGTCATCCAGAAAGGCTTCGGCTGATCCATAAGCCGGACCAGCGGATTCATTCATGATCTGACCGTTTTCCAGTTGCCGCAGGCGCAAATCCAGCCGGGTCATCATGTAGCGCAGCTTGCGGCGATAGGGTTCACTGGGGAAGCGTTGATCCACCCATTCGGCCAGTTCCGGAAAATCATCGGCGTCGCGTTCCAGGGAAGCGAGCAGGACCGGCGAAATGCCGCAAAACCGGCTGGAATGCCCCAACAGTTGATAAAGACCACTAAGTCGTTGCTGATATTCCTTGAGGACCTCGACACTCTGGGTGCGCAAGGCCCAACTGGTAATGGCGGCAGTGACATTGGGATTTCCATCCCGATCTCCGCCAATCCATGAACCAAAACGAATAAATGCGGGAATGTCGATGTCATCGTTGGCAAATACTCGTCGCGCAGCACGACGGGCGGCGCGATAGGTCATGGGTACGGCTTTGAACAAGCTGTCGCGAAAGAAAAATAAACCGTTCTCCACTTCATCCTGAACTTGGGGTTTGTTGGTGCGAACTTCTTCGGTTTCCCAGAGAATCTGAATTTGTGCCCGTAAATTGTCGGTGACTTCTTTTTCTTCTTCGTCGCTCAGGCTGGGGTCATCGAGTTTTTGACTGACCACGAAAATGCGGCGTAGTCCGTGCAGAACCGTGCGTCGTTTGGATTCGGTGGGATGCGCCGTAAAAACGGGGAGATAACGAGTCTGGTCGAGCAAAAACTGGATCTGCCCGGGGGTGATACCCTGTTGCTGGAGGGATCGGAAGGTTTCTTCAAAGGAGCCCGTCCACAATCCGTAACCTTTTTGCAGAAGGCGGCGACGCTGCAGATGCTGGGATTCTTCTTCGGCAATGTTGACCAGACTGAAATAGGTGTTGAAGGCACGAATCACCAGTACCAGATCATCCTGGGGCAAGGCGTCTATGAAGCGGGCAAGGCGTTCCCGTAGGCGGGAATCTTCTTTTTTATGGAGGCGGATATAGCCTTGGCGAAGCTGTTCCACGGCGTTGAAAACCCGGGTTCCGGCCTGCTCGCGTAATACTTCACCGAGCAGATTGCCCAGTAATTTCACGCGACTACGGAGCGCCTTATCATCGATGGCCGTTTTGTCCACTAATTGCTTCTCCTTGAATTTAGGAACCTTCCACCGTCAGGACCATCTGGATGACAGGCAGATTTCGATTCTAAGCTAATGGCAAGCAGGCTGCAGGTCAATCATTCACGGCTGGATCGCTGGCCGCAGTCACTTCAGTCCATCATGAATAGGGAGGAATGAGTGGACCTTATAAGCATGGCTTTCCCGTCTATTTTGAGCTAGTCTAAGTTTCATGCAGTGAAATCTGTCCCGCAGGCTTTTCACTACCCTAAAAGCGCCATGAAGCATAGTCAAGGAGATAAAAAATGGCCGGTCAACAAAAAGGACAAATTCTTCAGGATCCTTTTCTTAATTTGCTGCGTAAGGAACATGTTCCCGTCGCCATCTATCTGGTCAACGGGATCAAGTTGCAGGGATTTGTCGAATCCTTCGACCAGTTCGTTGTTTTGTTGCGGAATAATGTCAGCCAAATGATTTACAAACATGCCATTTCTACGGTGGTTCCCGGTCGTGATGTGCGCTTGCCTTTGCCTGAGGGCGAAGGTGAGGTGACGGCGACAGAAGAAGAGGCCTGATTCTGACCCATAGTGCAGTTGCAGTAGACGCGCCCCGTGAGAGGGTCCTTCTGGTTCATGTGATATTACATGGCGAAGTGGATCTCGACGACGGGGCCGAATTTTTTCATCTGGCTACCGACAGCAATGCGGATGTTCTGGAATTAATTCCCGTGACCCGCAATCGCCCTGATCCAGCAACTTTTATTGGTAGTGGCAAAGTGCAGGAACTGGCCGAAAAAGTGCGGGAAACGGCAGCCGATCTGGTTTTGTTTGACCGCTCGCTGAGTCCGGTGCAGGAGCGCAATCTGGAACGGGCCTTGCAGTGCCGGGTTATTGATCGGGTCGGGTTGATTCTGGATATTTTTGCCCGGCGTGCCCATACTCATGAGGGTAAATTACAGGTCGAGCTTGCTCAATTGACCCGCTTGCGGACGCGCCTGATTCGCGGCTGGACCCATCTGGAGCGGCAACGGGGTGGCATTGGCTTGCGTGGTCCCGGTGAAACACAGCTAGAGACAGACCGCCGCCTGATTGGCGAGCGTATTCAGTCCCTGCGGCACAAGCTGGTCAAGGTGGCTGCCCATCGGGCGACCCAGCGCCGGGCCCGCCAGCGCGCTCCGTTGCCGACCGTAGCTTTGGTGGGCTATACCAATGCGGGTAAATCCACTTTGTTCAATGCCCTGACCGAGCGCAGTAATTATACGGCAAATCGTTTGTTTGCGACCTTGGACCCGGCTATTGGCCGTTTGCAGGTTGCCGGGCAGGATGCAGTATTGCTTGCCGATACGGTGGGCTTCATGCGTGACTTGCCGACGGATCTGATTGCTGCATTTCGGGCAACGCTGGAAGAGGTGAATCAGGCGCAATTGCTCTTGCACGTCGTCGATGGCAGCGCGGTGGACCGTGATACGCAAATGGCTGCAGTCGAATCCGTCCTTAAAGAAATTGCGGCGGATTCTCTGCCGGTGCTGGTGGTCTTTAACAAGGTCGATATGACGGGTGAAGCCAGTGGAGGCTTGTATGATGCCTCGGGAACGCTGATTGCGGTGAATGTCAGTGCCCAAAGCGGTGCGGGTCTTGATGCGTTGCTGCAAGCCATTCTCGAACGGGTTGGGCGCTCCATTTTGCGCGTCGAGCTACTGCTGAGTCCTGAGGAAGGGGCTTTGCGTGCCTGCTTGCATCGTCTGGCCAGTGTCATTGACGAGGATTTTGACGAGGAAGGTAAAACCCGCATGGTTTTTGATATTGATGATCTGGCATGGCGTCGTCTGCGCGCGCAAATGCGTGACAATGGTTGTCAGGCGCAGGACCCGACCTCTACAATACCCGAAATAATCAAGGAAGGAGATTGGTATGCCGTGGAGTGATCCGGGCGGAAACGGAAACAACAACAATAATAATAACAACCCCTGGGGACGGCGTCCCAATGCACAAAAGCCTGCTTTTGACATTCAGAAAATTACCCAGGAGTTGAAAAAACTGGGCGGTTTGTTGGGTTCCGGCAAAGGTCGTGGTTCTGGAGGCCCTAAGTGGGATCCGCGCTGGCTGCACCGTTTGCCCATTATTATCATTGGCATACTGATTTTATTCTGGATTGCATCGGGTATTTATATTGTCGGGCCCAATGCGGAAGGCGTGGTACTGCGTTTTGGCAAAGAGGTCGGCATTTCCCAGCCCGGTCTTCATTATCACTTGCCCGAGCCTTTTGAAAGCGTTTCTATACTTAAAACCGCCGAGAATCAACGGATTGTTTTGGGTTACAGTGGCGCGGTCGACACCCTGAATCCTGGGATGATGCTGACGGCCAATGGTGACGTGGTAGATGTTCATTTTGCCGTGGATTACCGTATCAGTAATGCCAGTCATTACCTGTTTTCCAGTATTAATCCCGAGCAGTTAATTCGCTATGCGGCTTTGTCTGCCATGCGCAATGCCGTGGGGAAAAGCCAATTAAAGGCCCTGATGCATGTGGATCAAAGCGCCATGGCCCAGCAGATCCAGCAAAGTAGCCAGAGTCTGCTGACAGGATTGCATGCTGGCGTGACAATCAACGCTGTGCAAATTCTCAGCATTCATCTTCCCAAATCAGTACAGGCTTCCTATACCGACGTGATGACTGCCCGCGAGGACATGGCCCGATCTCGTCGTGAGGCGGAAGCCTATGCCAGCAGTATTATTCCCAAAGCCAAAGGTGAAGCCGCCACTATGGTAACAGCGGCGCAAGCCTACAAGCTGCAGGTGGTGGATCGTGCCAAGGGTGATGCTGCCCGTTTTACGGATTTACTGCAGGCGTACCAGAAGAACCCTCAGGTGGTGAGTGAACGTATGTATCTGCATACCATGCAGGATATTCTCGGCAGTACTCAAAAAGTCATCATGGATAGTCATGGAAAAGCAGTGATTTATTTGCACATGCCCGAAAAAGCTACCGTTCACCCCAGTGCAAGCACGCGCCCGGTAGAGTCGGCCACCGCCGCAGACCGCAGTACGGCCACTGTCGCTAGTACCGACAGTGCTGTCACCCAGCCGCTGCTGCCCGTTTCAGGAGCGCGCTCATGAAAAACTGGATATGGGCTGTACTGATTGTTTTTCTCGCGGTGCTGCTGCTGGCCTCTGCCAGTTTTTATACGGTTAATCAGTCACAAAATGCCTTGCTCATGCAATTTGGCAAGCAAATCAGCGTGCAGAAAGCCCCCGGTCTTTATTTGAAATGGCCGGTTTTGCAAAACGTGGAGTATGTGGACAAGCGGCTGCAAAATTACAGTCCGCAACCAGAGTCCCTTTTGACCCAAGGCAAAAAACCTTTACTGCTGAGTTATTTCGCTGAGTGGCAGGTGGTGAATCCTGGAGTTTATTATGCGCGGCTGCATGATCAGGCTAACGCCCAGACCCAAATTGGCGATGCGCTTCGTGCCGCCTTACGCAGTCACATTGCGACCATGTCCATGGACACGCTCATTGCGGCACGGCAGCAGGAAATTTCCAGTCCGGTTATGCAGGCGGCAGACCAGCACTTGTCCAGTTTTGGGATTCGCCTGGTGGACTTGCGGATTTTGCAGGTGGGCTTGCCCCCGGAACTGCTACAGGCGACTTACAAACGCATGGAAGCAGAGCAAACTCAGCAGGCCAATACCTACCATTCCCAAGGTAAGGCTGATGCGGAGCAGATTCGCGCCAACGCCGAGAAAGAAAAAACCAGCATTCTGGCTGATGCTTACCGTCAACAAGAACAAATCAAGGGGCAGGGTGATGCCGAAGCGGCCTCCATTTATGGGGATGCTTATGGTAAGGATCCGAAATTTTTTGCCTTTTACCGGAGTCTTGAAGCCTATCGTCACGCGTTGAGTGATAAGACCGTGCTGGTACTCAATCCGGATTCTCCATTTTTCAAATATTTTCGGCATTCCTTGAATGAGGCGGGAAAATAATGCGCACCGAAAACCACCCGACCTGGCTTTTGCCCAGCGGTTTCGAGGATATTCTGCCTGCGCGCACAGAGGCTCTTGAACATTGTCGGCGTAATCTTCTGGATCGCTATGCGCTGTGGGGCTACCGTCAAGTAACGCCTCCTTTGGTGGAGCATCTGGAAAGCTTGCTCACCGGTAGTGGCGCTGACCTGGACCTGCAAACTTGGAAACTGTTGGATCAGGATAGTGGTCGTCTGGTAGGCCTGCGCTCGGATATGACTCCGCAGATGGCGCGTATTGACGCCCAGACTTCTGCTTCTGGCGAAATCCGTCGGCTGGCCTATGCCGGTACCGTACTGCGGGCGCGCCCTGATTTGCTGGGGGGCAGCCGTGCACCCTTTCAGGTGGGTGCTGAGTTGTTTGGCGTCGCTGGACCAGAGGGCGATCTCGAAGTACTGTCCCTGATGGTGGAAAGTCTGCGCCACTGCAAGGTCCCCAACCTGTTGCTGGATATTGGTCATGTCAGTATTCCCCAGGCCCTGGCTGATGCGGCTGGTCTTGCCACTACTCAGCGCAATGATTTGTTGCGGCATGTAGAACGCAAGGCCTGGCCGGATGTCCGGCACTGGCTGCAAATTCATGGCGCAGGACAAAGCCTTTGTACCGATTTTGATGCCCTGTCGCGTTTGCAAGGGGATCATGATGTATTAAGTCGCGCACGTCAGCAGTTGGGTCATCATCCGGCCATTGGCAAGGCCCTGGATGATCTCCATTTTGTTTGGGAAGCGCTGCGCTTGCGCTATCCGGATCTCGACATTCAATGTGATCTTTCGGAAATTCGTGGTCATCTCTATCATACCGGCCTGCTGTTCTCCTTATTCGGGCCGCAACGCGGAGAAGCCTTGGCTCGTGGTGGACGCTATGATGACATTGGTGCAGCATTTGGACGTCGTCGCCCGGCAACTGGTTTCAGTCTAGATCTGAAGCCACTGCTGCGAGATCTTCCAGAATCGCGCAGGAGCCAACATATCTGGGCGCCTGCTGGCAGCGATCAGGCTTTATGGAAGGCTATTGCCGAGCAACGTCAGCAGGGGCATGTGGTGGCGCAGGACCTTCTGATGGGCGAATTGCCGGATGAAGCGCAGTTGAAAAATCGGGGTTTTGATGCACTCCTTGAACATTCTTCTGCAGGTTGGGTGTTGCGCTTCCTGGATGCACGTTAAAACTATTTTCCATTTTATTGGCGGAGTGCTCCGTGTCAGATAAGTCAAATGTGGTCATCATCGGTACGCAGTGGGGTGATGAAGGAAAAGGCAAAATTGTGGACTGGTTAACAGAACGTTGCCAGGCGGTGGTACGTTTTCAGGGCGGGCATAACGCCGGACATACGCTGGTGATCGGCACGCGCAAAACCGTACTGCATCTCATTCCTTCGGGTATTTTGCGTGCTGGTGTGTCCTGCTTTATTGGTAATGGTGTAGTTCTGGATCCGCTGGCACTTTTTGCTGAGCTGGATGAATTGCTGCCCGTGATGCCCGATGCGCATGCGCGTCTTTTTGTTTCGGATGCCTGCCCGTTGATTATGCCCTATCACAAAAGCCTGGATCTGGCTCGAGAGCATGCCAAAGGTGATGCAAAAATTGGTACGACCGGTCGTGGGATTGGTCCTGCGTATGAAGATAAGGTAGCACGTCGCGCCTTGCGGGTAGGTGATCTTTTTCACCGCGAGCGTTTTGCCGCAAAGCTCGGCGAAGCACTGGATTATCATAATTTCGTGCTGCAGCATTATTTCAAACAGAAAGCAGAGAATTTTGATGCCATTCTCGATCAATATCTAAGTCTTGCAGAACGGTTGGCGCCCATGGTGGTCGATGTATCCGTACGTCTTGCACAGTTGCAGTCAGAGGGTGCAAGAATTTTATTTGAGGGCGCCCAGGGGACTATGCTGGATGTGGATCATGGCACCTACCCCTATGTCACTTCTTCCAATACGATTGCGGGTGCTGCCTCCGCCGGAAGCGGTGTCGGGCCGGCTGAGCTGGGTTATGTTTTAGGTATCACCAAGGCCTATACCACCCGCGTAGGCGCTGGTCCTTTCCCCACCGAGTTATTCGACGAAACCGGCGTGTTTCTGGCGGAACGCGGCGCAGAAGTGGGCGCGACCACGGGACGGGCCCGCCGTTGTGGCTGGTTTGATGCGGTGGCCTTGC
>NZ_JABELD010000068.1 GCF_018853445.1 Acidithiobacillus concretivorus | reverse complement strand
CCGTTTACTGGGCATGAATTCATGGGGATTACGGATTGGCTCAGCCCTGGTCGGGGCGTTATTGGTTCTCTATTTGATTATCGCCCTGCGCCGCCTCTACGGGGAGTCCATCGCTCTGCTCAGTGGGTTACTGACTGCCACCGCACTGCACAGTACCATTATTTTTCGCAGTGCTACCCCCGATCCACTGCTGATATTATTGGTCACCATTGCGTTATTAAGTTACCTGCGTGGATATATTTATCCAGAAATTCGTACCCGCGAATTCCATTGGGCCTATGCCGCCATGGCCCTGGCTACTCTGGATAAAGGCCCCATCGGGTTTCTATTGCCGGGACTCATTATTGTCTTGTTTCTGTTGTTGCGTCAGCAGTTACCCCTACTATGGAAAGAGGGGCGACTGACAACCGGCATTCCACTTTTTTTGATGATCATGCTGCCCTGGTATCTGGCGGTAGGTATTGAAACCCACTGGAATTGGGATCGTCTTTTTATTTTTGAGCAAAATATCGGGCGCTTTGATGACAGTATGCAAGGCCACCGGGGTCCCTGGTTTTATTATCTCATCAGTACCTTTCTGGGCATGCTGCCCTGGTCCATATTTTTACCGCAAGTGCTGCATGATCTTTGGCTGAAGCGACGCCACTTTTTGCAAAACCAGGCCATACCCCTGTTTCTGCTGCTATGGGCAGGCATCTGGATCGCCTTTTTTACCCTCTCCGCGACCAAACTTCCCAATTATGTCTGGGAGGCCTATCCACCTTTATTTATCCTTCTTGCCTTTTGGTTTGAAAAAATCCGCGTCCAATCCAAGTTACCGCCAACCTGGGGGTTGGCTCTATCCTTCGGCACATTGTTTCTGGTAGGACTCGCGCTGAGCATTTTTGCTGCCTGGGTTTTACCCCTGCGCGAACCGCATCTTCCTGGAATGGTTGAAATTGGGTTTCCCTACATGCTTGCAGCCGTTTTCGCCATGCTCCTGATGTGGCAAAAGCATTGGTCAGCCGCATGGGCCAGTCTGGGAGTGGGCAGTATTGTCCTCAGTGGTCTTCTGGTGTTTGTCATTCTTCCGCCGATCGATACGCTCAAACCCTCCAGAGCAATGGGACAGGAAATTGCTGCCATTCAGGGCAAGCATCCTTATCATCTGGCCTCCTGGGACTGGTTTCAGCCGAGCTTCCTGTTTTATGCCGGGCGCGGGGACATGCCCATTCGTCATCTGTCGTCATTAGCAGAATTACGGGCCGTTCTGGGTAAAAACCCGCTTTATCTGGTTTGTCCCTCTCGCGATGTTTCTGCCGTAGTGGCAGCCATTCCCCAAGATTATCAGGCACAAAATCTCACAACCGCTTATGAAATATATAGTCACGAAAACATCAGCCTGCTGCAAATCAAAAATCTCCCGCACGCCAAGGGCACCCGGCCTGCTCCCCTGGTACCTGATCCTGTAAAAATAGAATAAAGCGTATGTCGGAATCCTCCTCATCTGCACACAAGACCGATAAGCACAGGCTCTGGCTGCTCCGCAGCATTTTTCTCAGCGCCTTAGCCATCTATAGCGGAACCTGGTTAGGTTATTATTTATTCAGCCGTGGTCTGGACCCCGTTTCCGGGTCCATTGCCAAGGCTTTGATCAATTGGGATGCCAAATGGTATGTGGACATTGCCACTCACGGTTACAGCTACATACCGCATGCCTATTTTGGGCAGAACATTATCTTTTTCCCACTTTATCCGGCTCTGTGCAAAGGCTTCAGTCTCATTTTGCCTTTCAATATTTCTGCTATTAGCATAGGCGTGGCTCTATTTTTCGGAATACTCTCGGTGCTGTTATTTCAGCGTCTCGCCCAGGACTGGCTGGAACCCGATAGCGCCGCTTTTGCCACTTTGAGTTACGCACTGTACCCTGCCGCCGCCTTTTTCATCAGCGCCTATCCAACTTCTTTGATGAATTGTCTGGCCATCGCCACACTGATTGCGTTCCGTCAGCAACGTCCGTTCCAGGCTGCTCTCTGGGCGGGAATCGGCACGGCCTCCGGACCTTTGATGGTTTTTTTCGCTTTCGGAATATGGCTGGTTTTACTGGGGCGCGTTTGGACGAGCAGGCAAAACTATGCGCTCATTTCCCTATTCAAGGGGTTAAGCCTGGGAATAATCGCCTGCAGCGGGCTGGGTATATTCATGGCCTACCAATGGTATTTATTCCAGACACCTTTTGCTTTTGTAGTAGCCCATGGTCCCTATATTGGCCATTTATCGCCTCTGAACAAACTGAGAAATATTGTCGAACTATTTCCCTTGTGGGGAGGAGACTATACGCCGCTAATCCATGCATTATTGCTGGAACCGACAGTACTGAATCCTGCCCGTAGTGTATACTTTTTCATGAATGCCGTGATCTTGCTGGGTAATTTTGTTGCTCTGGGGGTTTTATGGTGGAAACGCCAATGGGCCTTACTCGTCGTCAGCATTCCTTTGATTTTTGCTTACTTATGGTTTCAGGGGGCGGCACAGGGACCGGTTTCTACTTACCGCCTGCTTTATATCAATCTGCCCTTGTTTCTGGCGGCTGGCTGGATATACCAAAGCACAGCCCATAAAACCTGGGCGCATTGGCTTCTGGCCATAGAAATGGCTGCCCTGTTCCTGCAGGCAGCCTTTTTCATTTCCGGGCATTGGGCATTCTAAACCCCGTTTTACCCCTTATTGCAACTTATCAGGATTGCGTTTTTCCCGGGGACACCGTCACAAATTCAAAAGGTTTGCTGACCGGTTTGAAATCCGCTATGACATCTCCGGAATAAACCTGACCTTGGCCCATGGGCAACTGCAAAATGGGAGCGCCCTTTTTGAGATCAGCCTGATTCAGATTAACCCAGAAGGTATCCATGCTGCTGACTGAATTATAGTAGTATTTGAGACCCGTCTGGTCCGCGACTACCCGCCAGCGCGTTGAGGAAATGTGAGGTTGTCCGGGTGTTGAAATACCCATCGGCACGGATACATTCTGCAAAACACTCATCACTTCAGCCGCGCCCTCAGACTGGTTTGCCGTTTTGGGAATGGCATGAATGTAAAATGCTGCCCGCGAAAAACGATCAGCGGCACGATTGGTTCCCGGCAGGAAAGTGGTTCCGCCAATCTGGTTCCAGTACTTTTCAATAGCCAATTGCTGGGAATATTCGGGATCATTGGTCATGACCTGATATTCACGGCCTTCATGAATCACCAACTTACCATCGATGTATTCAAAAATGGCACTGTTACCATTGGCATCAGAGATGGACAGGTGCAATGTTGTATAACGATCTGTGCCGGGAATCTTGTCAGACACCACACACAGAGGATGCGCCTTGATAGCCGCCACTGCCTCCTTGACCGAGGAGAAATTATCCAGAAAATACTGGGCCCAGGCGGCAATACTCAAACGGGGTTCCTTGCCGCAATCATCAGGATACTTGCTGCCAGCCAACCAGAGCATATTGGCAACCAGACCCTTTTGGTTCATACCATCACTGACTGCGGACTCCAGGGAAGTAACCACCACGCTGCCATAACGCGATACCCAATGCGCAGAATTGCGTCCTGCACCGCCTTCATGTTCAAGACCCTGTGGAAAAATCCACAAGCGCGAGTGCATGGGATCTTTCCAATCCATGGTCCGTCCGGTGATGACCAGACCATCCTTGCCGTGATACACCACTCGGGTGCAAGCATCGGCAGAACCCGCCGCAAATAACGCCGCGAACGCACCCAACAGGACCCATTGCCTCTTTAGCTTCATCATTTCCACCTTTATATAACTGACTGTGTCATTTAAATTTATATCAACAATCTATAGCATTCAGATCGTTGCCCTGATTTTAGCATGCCTTATTCTTTGAGTTCATCCGGGGGGCAAAATTTGTTTGAAATATCCGGGGGCGTTATCCTAAGCACTGAGCCTTCCCCATGAAACTGCGGTTTTCACCAGCAGGCATTGAAATGGCAATACATCTTGCATAAGGACCAGAACAGCATGATTTCTCCAAAGCATATTCTCTTGTCTACCCTTGTTTTTTCCTGTGTAGCTGCTGGTGTTTCGGCCCAGGCTTCTACGCTTTCTGGTTTATCCGGCGTTTCCGGTTTTCACAGCACCGCCAGCATGTATACCCAATTTATTGCAGAACATCTCCAAAAGGCAGATGTTCCGGGTGCTATCGTCGGCATCTGGCAATCGGGGCGACCCTTCTATCTGCAAGCCTTCGGGACAGCAAATCCAGCAGAAAAAACCGCTATGCGTGTACGCATGAATATGCCGATCGGACAACTCAGCACGGCCTTTACGGTGAGAGCGGTTCTGGAACTGGCCAAGGCCGATAAAATTCAACTCAGTGCGCCAGTTTCCCGGTATGTAAGTGGCGTCCCTGATGGTGAACACATGACGGTTGCAGACCTTGCCCAAATGCGCAGCGGCTTGGTGGATTACACCCAACAAACCGCCTACCTGGATGCCATCAAGAAAAATCCGGAAGCCCGCCTGTTGCCCGATCAGCTCCTGCATTACAGCTTCACCCATCCGCTGTTGTTCAAACCAGGTAGTCGTTTCGACTATTCCAGCACCAACACGATTTTGTTGGGTCTGATCATTGAGAAGGTCACCGGCAAGCCCTTGTCCCGGGTCATCACCGAACAAGTCCTGCAGCCTAACCGCTTAAGCGACACGACCTTTTCCACCAGCTTCGCAGACCCTTTTCTGCAAGTTCGTGGTTATACCCGCAACAACGCTGCACAAACCCTGCAACCCGTCGCCTGGAATCCTTCACAATTCTGGGCCGCCGGGGCAATGACCGCAACGGCTTCTGATCTGCGCAACTGGGCAAGAATCAATGCGAACCTGACAGGTTTTAAACACATACTGGCCGCGTATCCGCAGTCCTCGGCACCTGGCCAAACAAAGACTTCCGTACAGTATCGCTGGGGATCGTTTGTCAACCATGGTTGGGTTGGCAATGCCAGCCGTCAGGCCGGATTCGAATCCATAGCCATCTACACCCCAAAAAGTAAAGATACCATTGTCATCCTGCTGAACTCCGAGGCGATGGATAAGGGCGTCCCGCTTGCCGCCAGCCTCGCCCAGCGTCTAAGTCGCTTCATCAGTCCTCATGCCATTTATCAGGCCGATGGACAGCCCTGAATGATCATTTCTCGCGCAGTAAGCTCTTGACCCGTTTTCTGTCTCTGGATACCATCAACACAAATTATGGTGATGGATTCCGCCCAATAACTGCCTTTATAGGCTAATGACTCCTACTGATCCCAACCGCGAGGTTGGGCCATTAGTCATTAGCTAAACTTATAAGGGGAAGGTATGCTCGGCGACATCGTCCTGCAGTGTGGGCAAGTTCTCACCGTGATGTTTCTGGCACCACTGCTGCATGGCTTCATCACCACCGTGGAAGAGCGTGTCCAGCGCGGTCAAGGGCCTTCCATTTTTCAGCCCTATCGTGATCTCTGGAAACTGTTCAACAAGACGTTGCTGGTACCCGAATCTGCCACCTGGGTTTTCTTCTGGGCACCCGTAGTGGCGTTCACCGCCATGCTCATTGTGCCGATGCTCATTCCAGTGCTGACTAACTTTCCTCTGCCTCTGTCGGACATGGGCGATATTCTGGGGGGCGGACTGATTCTGACCCTGGGCAGCTTTTTTATCCTGCTGGCAGGCCTGGATACCGGCCAGCCCTTCGGTGGTTTAGGTTCCAGCCGCGCCGTCATGCTCGGCATTCTTGCCGAACCGACGCTGATCCTGGTGTTTGTAGGCATCACTTTTCTGGACCATTCCATGCTGCCTTTTGTCGCCAATCATCTATTGGCCAAAAATCCGGTAGCGTACTGGAGTCCGGCCCATATTTTCCTGATTCTGGCTTTTTTCATTCTGCTTACCGTAGAAACGGACCGCTTGCCCATTCATTCCACAATCCCCTATGAAATCTACATGATTGATGAGGCGCGCATTCTGGAATATTCCGGCCCCCTGCTGGCTCTGCTGAAATGGGCAGGCTGGATGAAACAATTCATTTTATACACGATTTTCCTCAATGTATTTCTGTTCCCCTGGGGTTTGTCCACCACTGGCAGCTTTCCGTCAGTGCTCTTGGCGTTGTTGATCATCCTGGCTAAGTACGGCGTAATCGGCCTGCTTATGGTGGGGGTCGATACCATGCAATCCCGTCTGCGCTTTTATCGCTACCAGGAGCCTCTAGCGCTGTCTTTTCTTTTTGCCGTATTGGCCATTGTTGCCGACCAACTATAGGAGCGACACATGCTGATATTTCATCTCGGTCCGCTGGCCACCTCATTATTCAGCCTTCTCGCTATCCTCGCGCTGGTTTTATCTTTTGTCATGCTCGCTTCGCACTGGCTGAAAAATCATGTGTATGCTTTTGCGGCCGAGTCCTGGACGATTGCGGCCATATCTGCATCTATTGGCTACTATGGACATTATCCCGAGCTGTATATTATTGCGGCATTGACGGCCTTGTTTCGGGGCACCTTCTTACCGTATCTGGTCCTTCGACTGGTTAAACGACTGGATATTCAGCGCGAATTCACCCCGCTGCTGAAGCCTTCTTCCAGTATGATTCTGGGTGCCGTACTGGTGATTTTTTCTTATGAAGTATCCCGGCAACTGGGCATTGCTCTCCATCTGACTGATAATATTGCTGTACTAGCCCTGACCTGCATGTTCAGTCTCAAACTGATCGGTTTTTTGATGATGATTTTGCGTTCGGAGGCTATCAGTCACATTCTTGGCTTGCTGGTCATCGAAAACGGAATATTTTTGGGTTCGCAAATTCTGGTTCCGGGTATGCCCGCGCTACTCGAACTGGTGATCATTTTTGACTTGCTGACGATCGTCATGGCCTTCGGAATGCTGGTACGATTCCTCCAGACCCATGCTGGCACAACCAGTAGCCGTGGCCTGCAAAAGCTGGTGGGTTAACCCATGATAAATTTTGATGCACTGATTGCCGCACTCTGGATTATCCCCGGCGTTGCCATCATTCTGATGCTGGCCCTGCGTCGGCCGCATCTGGCCGAGTATCTCAATCTGCTGACTTCCATAGCGGTTTTCGGCCTGACTCTGGCGATTCTCGTGGCTGTTCCCGACAAGGCTCTGGTCATCGGGAAGCAATATATTTTATTGACCCCATTGGGCGCCTGGGTCCTGTTTTGTGTGGGCCTGGTATATTTGCTGGCATCCATCTATGCCATTGGCTACATGCGCCTGCTTCCCGAAGAAAAACCCCGGCTGCACAAATACTATGCCCTGCAAGCAGGTTTTGCCCTGACCATGCTCATTGCGCCGTTGATGAATAATCCGGGCATTTTCTGGATTGCCATTGATTTCACCACCATAGTCAGCGCTTTTCTGGTGGGTTTTGAAAAAGAAGCCGAATGCATAGAAGCTGCCTGGAAGTATCTGATTGTCGTTTCTGCGGGGCTGGCTCTGGCGCTGTTGGGTATCATCCTTTTTTACTGGGGTGGCACCTTTGTGCTCGGTCCGACTTATGCCCTGACCTGGGACAATCTCCGTGAAGTCGCCCCCAAGGTTCCCGAAACCCTTTTGTTTTTGGCTTTTCTCCTGACTCTGGTGGGTTTTGGCACCAAGGTGGGTCTCGCCCCCATGCACACCTGGCTTCCGGATGCCCATAGCGAAGGTCCAGCCCCGGTATCCGCCATGCTTTCCGGTGCTTTGCTCAACATTGCCCTGCTGGGGATATATCGTTTTTTATCCATTGTCGACAGTGGTGGTTACAGCCTCATGGGACACACCGCACTATTGGTCCTGGGCGTACTGTCGCTCTTTGTGGCAGGTATGTTTATTGTTCGGCAGGATGGTGCCAAGCGCATGCTCGCCTATTCATCCCTGGAGCACATGGGGGTACTGGCCATTGGTTTCGGCTTTGGTGGCCCCATTGCCTTTGCCGGAGCCATGTATCACATGGTCAATCACTCCATGAATAAATCCCTGATGTTTTTCGGGGCGGGCAACATGATGCGCGCTTACGGCACCAAGTCCATGAGTAAAATGCGGCAGGTACTGCGCTACTACCCGGTGACGGGCGCCCTCTGGTTACTGGGTGCCGTGGCTATTACCGGAGCCCCGCCCTTCGGATTGTTTTTATCGGAGCTGACCATTTTACGAGGTGGCATTCTCAGTCCCAACCCCTGGGCGGTCTGGGTGATGGCCATTTTGCTCATTCTCATATTTATTGCCTTCATGAATCATTTTAGGCGCATGATTTGGGGCCCGGAACCGGAACCCGATGAGGCGCCCACGCTCAAGTTATCCCTGTGGAATAGCCTACCCATGTGGCTGGCCCTGATTCCTGTACTGGTACTGGGACTTTGGTGGCCCAGTGGCTTGTGGGGATTTTTCCAACAGGCATTTATGGTGCAACCATGAATATGCACAGCCCAATGAACAATTGCAGCCTTCGCGCTGTCACGACTGAGCAGCTCGCGGCAGTTGCCCAGGAATGCCTAGATCAGCAGATGCGTTTCCTTATGGCCTGGCATGACTGGGAAGATCAACAATGCGTCGTACGCTATTTGTTGAGTCAAAAAGACAATCCCGAATTTGTCCTGTTGGAAGTACGCGGCACGGATACCCTTCCTTCGCTTGCGGCGCTTATTCCGCTCTTGGGCTGGTACGAACGGGAAATGCAAGACCTCGGTGGCCTTCATTTTACCGGACACCCCGAACCCTTCCCCCTGATTATTCACGAAGGCTTCAGTGTTCCCCAGCCGCCACTCGGGATAAACGGCAGTTCAGGTCATTTAAGCGGCATTTACCAGCCACCTACCATGCCCGAAGTACAGGGTGACCAGGTGCAGGATTTGTATTGGGGACCGGTGCGTGCGGATGTGGTAGAAACCGGTGAATTTCACTATTCCTATATTGGTGAAGCCATTCTTCATTATCACCCGCGCCTGTTTTTCAAGCACCGGGGTATGGAAGCCCGTTTTGCCGGCCAAGACGCGCAGCGCAGTGTTTACCTGGCCGAGCGGGTTTCCGGAGTGGGTAGCGCCTGCCATGCTCTCGCCTATTGTCAGGCCGTAGAAAATGCCTGGGGCATTGAAGTCCCGCCTCGGGCGCAACTGCTGCGGGTGATCCTCGTAGAACTGGAGCGTCTCTATAACCATTTCCACTATTTTGGACAGTTGTCCAAAACCACGACCCTCAAAGTTGGTGCCGCCACCGGTTTCCTGATGGAAGAAAAAGTCAAACAACTGGCTGGAGAATTAACGGGTTCCCGTTATTTGCGCAGCTTGCTGCGGGTGGGTGGGCTCCGCCGGGACTTGCAGGCCGAGCATTTGGCGCACGCCCTGGAGCCCATCATTGACGAAGGCGAGGCTTACCTGGATCGACTGCAGCAAACAGCAACCCACCTGGATCGACTGATGGGCACCGGCGTACTTTCGCAAAGCGCCGCTTTTGATCAGGGTGCCACCGGCCCCGTCGCCCGCGCTTCCGGGCTCGATCGTGATTTGCGCCGGGACCACCCTTATGCGGCTTACCACAAATTACGTTTCAACGTACCAGTGCGCCAGAAAGGTGATGCCATGGCCCGCAGCGAAGTTCGCGCGGAATCCCTGCGGGAAGCCATTGCTCTGCTGGTACAGGCAGCGGGTCGTCTCAAAGCCGGTCCTGTTCATACGGAATACGAAGTGCCAAGTGGAGCACAGCAAGGCCTGGGCTGGGCCGAAACACCGCGAGGCACACTGATTTACGCCGTCCGGATTGAGGATGGACGTCTGCAACGGGTTAAAATCAAATCACCCTCGTTTTCCAACTGGCGGGTGTTTCCACTGACGGTACATGGTACCAACATGATGGATTACGCCATTAACGAAGCGAGCTTCGGCCTCACCATTGCCGGTTGCGACCGCTAGGAGAAAAGCATGCCTTTATGGACCTGGACAGGACTCAAAGCCGGTAAAGCGGCCACCCGCTGGCCCAAAAGTGGACCCGATGGGCAGGAGGGGGTATTAGGCATGCCGCGCCTGAATATTGATGCCTGCCGCAGCGGTTGTGATCTTTGTGTGCAAAGCTGCCCCACTCAGGCCATTCATCAGGTGAATGGCGAACCGGTGATTGATTACGGGCGCTGTATTGTCTGCCAGCGTTGCGTGGAAGAATGCCCCGAGGGAGCCATGCAAAGTTCCTATGACTGGGCTTTTGGGGTGCGTCAGCGCAGTGACCTGATCTGGTCATCCGCACTGGAAAGCAGCGCAGCCGGAGACCTGCGTAAACGCATTGCGGCCAGCCAGCGTCGCAGTCTGCACATTCGCCATGTGGATGCCGGTTCCTGCAATGCCTGCGAGTCCGAAATCAGCGCGCTGGACAACCCCTTTTATAATTTGCACCGACTGGGCATTTTCTTTACGCCCTCACCACGTTTTACCGACCTGCTGATGGTTACGGGACCCGTAACCGCCGCCATGCACGACGTGCTGCTGGCCACCTGGGAAGCCATGCCCGAACCACGTAGTGTCATGGCTACAGGGACGTGTGCCGTCTCAGGCGCGCCCATGGATGAGGGCTATGCCGGTGGATCCGGACTGGAAGACATTCTGCCAGTGGACATCTGGCTGCCGGGCTGTCCACCCAATCCGGCAGCACTTATTCATGCCTTGCTGCTGCTGGTAGAACGCATGCCGCAAAAGGTGTCAGGAGGCCATTATGCTCGATAGTTTCCTGCTGGGCGCACTGCTTTTTGTTCTCGCCATTCTTCTTGGTCTGCTGCGCCTGAGCTTCGGCGCACGTATTGCCCTCATTTTCGGCACCATAGCAATACTGGTGGGTAGTGTCCTCAGTTTGGCTACAGGATCAGGTCCTGATACTGGACAGCTTTGGTCCCTGGGCACCATCCCCGTCACCTGGCACCTGCAGGCGGCTGCCGCCTGGCTGGTATTCTGGGGTGGACTCGCCGCGTTGGCCGCCTTCCTTTCACCCAGCCGCGCCAAAAATCCTGGCATCTGGATGTCCGGGGCAGGATTGGCTTTACTGGGAAGTCTCGGGGTTGCCGGTTTACAGGAAGGAATCGCCTTTCTGATTGCCTGGGAATTTTTGAGTTTTGGCGGTGCCATCATGCTGCTCGCCGACGGGCTGCAACAACGTGAAAAAAGCGGTCAATCCAATTTGTATATGCTCGCGCTGCTCGAGATTGGCGCCGTCGCTTTGTTGTTGTGCCTGCTATTACTAGGGGCCAGAAATACTGAATTTGCGGCCTGGGCGGGGTCTTGGGCAACTTATGGCGCAGCGGCCTTTGGCATTGCCGTTTTGTTCATTATTGGCTTCGGTGCCAAGCTGGGTATTTTGCCCTTCTACGAGTGGTATCCCGGTGCCTACAGTAGTGGCAGCGGCGCATCGGGGGCATTATTATCCGGCATCATCCTCAATGTGGCCTATTTTGCCCTGGGCCGGGCCATGCTTGACTGGTTACCTCGGAGCAGCGCCACCGGCACCGGTATTTTACTGGTTGCATTGGGCACCATCACCGCCATTTTGGCTATTTTATATGCCTTTCAGCAGGAAGACTGGCGCCGCCTGCTGGCTTTTTCCACCGCTGAAAACGCCGGATTAGCGGTCGTCGCGCTGGGCGCTGCCTCTCTGTTCCGGGCTGACGGTTTAAATATGCTCAGCACCCTGGCCTGGACGGTCGGCCTCATTCATCTGGGCGGTCACAGTCTGGCCAAAGGCAGCATGATGCTCAGTGCCGACCGGGTCGCCAGTGTGCGCGGCGATTACAACATAGCGCAGAGCCGGGTGCTGGCACTCGCTCCCTGGACCCTGGGCATCGGCGCACTGCTGGGCGCCATGAGTCTCGCCGCCATGCCGCCTACTGCCGGGTTTGCAGGAGAGTGGTATTTATTTCAGACGGTCTTTCAGGATTTTCATCTGACCAGTTCTGCCGCCAGAGTCACCCTGGCTTTGGGTGGAGCGGGGTTGGCACTGACTGCCGCCATCGCCCTGGCCACCATGATCAAAGTCTTCGGCCTGGGTTTACTGGGTCGCGAGGAAAACCAACACCGCATTACCGGACGCTGGCCCATTCTCGCATTGGGCTTGTTGGTTCTGGGGTATGCTGCGGCACTTCCCTGGACCCTTGGCTTTCTCGCCGAGGACAACTGGCCCGCTGTTCCCGCCGCCCTGGCCAGCATGGTGAAAGGACCAATTCTGATACCGCTGCGTTTTCATTTTGCGTTTATTTCACCGCCTCTGCTGCTGCTGATGGGACTGCTATTATCTTTAATTCCATTAGCCATGCTGGGCTGGAGTCATCTCCGTCAGGGGCGCAAGCGGGTACCGGTCTGGGGTCACGGATTACGCCAGATCCCGGCCAACAATGCGGTCACGGCTTTGGCTTTTTCCAATGCTTTGCGTGAATTCTACAGTTTTGTTTATCGCCCCAGCACCAATACCCGGAAAAGCCATAGCGAAAGAAATTATTTCGTTCGTGAACTGCATTTTGATTACAGTCAGGCCCCGGTATTCGGTCCCTGGTTATTTCGTCCCGTGGTGCGTTTTGTGCAAATTATGAGCGACCGGCTGGGACTGGCCTTACAAAATGGTTCTCTGAATGCCTATCTGGCCTATATCGGAATACTGCTCATCATTATTTTTGCGAGTGTTTTTTATATTTAATTAAGTAAGGAGTAAAAATGTTTGCCACTTTCGGCTTCATCGCCGTATTTGCCGTTTTGGGTGCCTGGGCACGATATGGACAGAGTTTGCTGGTACAAACAGTATTCGGGCGGGGTTTTCCCTGGGCAACACTGAGTATCAATATCATGGGCTGCTTCATCATGGGTTTCCTTTTTTTTGAAACTCTCGAACGCATTTCTCTCAGTCCAGAATTGCGTACAGGTATACTTACCGGGGGCCTTGGCGCTTATACCACCTTCTCGACTTTCTCCCTGGAGACTCTGGTTCTTTTTGAAAACGGCGAAGCACTGAAAGGTTTGCTCTATATGTTTTCTTCACTGTTCCTGTGTGTAGCAGCGGCATTTGCCGGTGCTTGGGTATCCCGCAGTATTTAAGAGAGGTGAAAATCATGACCAGCGTTTCCGTAGTCCGTATTTACATCAAAGAAGGTGATAAACACGACGGCCACAATTTAATGGAGGAGATATTTCGCATGCTCCATGATCAGTACAAAGTGCATGGAGTTACTGCATTCCGGGGTATTGCCGGCTTTGGCAGCAAGGGCGTGGTTCATGCCGATGATGTCTTGCGCCTGAATGTGCATCTGCCTTTGGTGCTGGAGTTTTTCGACGAGCCGGAGACCGTCGATGCGGTCATGCCGCACCTGCTCGAACTGGTACCCGGCAATCACATTCTGCGTTGGGAAGCGGACTGCGGCTGCACATGAATCATCATTATTGCCCACTCTGCTTCGCTGAAATTCCGGTTGCTGTGGAGCTTTGTCCGGCTTGTGGTCGTAACATTGAGGCCTGGGAACGACAAACGCCTTATTATGATCGTCTGATCTGGGCGCTCAAAAATCCTCATTCGGAAGTAAGAATGGGGGCCATACTCAGTCTCGCCAATCAAAAGCATCCAGAGGCTGCCGGCCCTCTGGCTGAATGCGCCCTGGATTATCCTGTTGATGTGGTTCAGGGCATGGCCGTTCTCAATGCCATTGATCATTTGCCTGCAGGTACTGAAAAACGTCAGGCACTCGAAAAACTGTGTAAACATCCGGCCCATGCAGTACGCGTTTCGGCACAAGAAAGGTTTGACCGAATATCTTAAAAATATATAAAAAAACAGAAAATAAAACAGCGATAAAACTTGACGGATTAACTGCATAATAATAAAATAATTGACATGGTGATGAAGTCCACCAAATAACCGCCATTGTGGCTGATGACTTCTACATGACCCCAAATATCATTTGGCATGTGGGAGGCAATTTGATGATTTTTAAATTAATAAAACCATTCATCCTAATAGTTAAAACAGCATACAGGGTTGCGTGGATCTGACTATGCGTCAAATCGTTGCGCTCAAACAGTCCGTCGAAAGTCTCACCGACAGAGTCTTAAGAAAGACCGAAGAATATCCTAAAGTCGGCGTAGATCTTTGGATTTGCAATAATGGTACCGCCCATGTTATCCCTGCAATTCCCAAACTCAGATTTCACAAAAAACCTCCGACAACCGGCTGTGAATTTATCGGACATTATCAGCATCCCTGTTCGTGGCATAATGTAATTGACGATATTGAATGGGTGCTTCATGGCTAGTATCGCTACGGCGAGCAGTTTTGTAGGCGCTGCCATTCCTCTCAGTGTGGCTGTGCTGTTTCCACGTCTGGTTTTTCTCCCCCTAGTGGCTGCCAACCTGACGCTGATGGGCGTCGGCCTCACTCTGGGTCTCTGGGTGCAGGGTGCCCGCTGGAAATGGGCGCTGGGGCTCATGGGAATTGGTGATGTTCTGGCGTTGTTGGGCTACAAAGTAGGCCTATCATGACCCCCATCTGGACACACCTCGCCCTGAATCTCGGCCAAATAGCTTTTATTCTGGTGCTTTCTCCTCTGGTGGAAGGGGTACTGCACCGTATCGAAGAAAATATTCAGGGTAAAAGCGGGGTCAGCATCTGGCAAACTTATCGCGACATCTGGAAACTGTTCGGCAAAGATGAAGTGGTTTCAGAACAATCCACCTGGGTATTCCGCTTCGCACCGATTGTCGCTTTTGTGATGCCTATTTTCGTAGTTCTGCTGATTCCTGCTTTCACGGCTTACCCGCTGTTTTTTGCCTTCATGGGCGATATGGTGGCCGTAGGCTTCCTGATGGCTGTTTCCGGTTTTTTCGTAGCCCTTGCGGGCATGGATACCGGCAATATATACGCTGCGGTAGGTGCCAGCCGGACCCATATGGTGGGCTTTCTGGCGGAACCGGTTTTTATTATGGTGTTTTTCAGCGTGTCCTATGTGGCTAACAGCACCATTCCTTATTTTGTGAATGCCACCTGGGGGGCTTCCTGGAGCAGCATGCTGCAACCCACACACCTCATGGTCATTCTGGCTTTTTTTCTGCTCATTCTGGCTGATGAAGGGCGTATTCCGGTAGATAGTCCCGCAGGAAAAGTGGAAATTGCCATGATTGGTCATTCCAAGGGACTGGAATATTCGGGCAGCAGCGCGGCCCTGATGAAATGGGGAGGGGCCAGCAAGCTCATGGTATTGGCCCTGATTTTTGTAAATGTCCTCGTCACCCCCTGGGGTCTGGCCCCCACGACCCAGTGGACCGCCGTGCTTTCTGCTATGGGTCTGGTGCTCCTGAAATTGCTGGCCTTTGTGATTATTCTGGCACTAGTTGAAACCACCCTCGCCAAGTTGCGGCTATTCCGTATTTCTGAATTCCTGGCCGTAGCCTTTGTTATATGTCTTTTTGCGGTCAGCATCCGCCTGGTAGGCATCGCATGATGGCCCCGGTCAGCACCATTATGCTGAGCATTGACGGCTCGATAGCGGCTCTTTTTGTGGTATTCGGACTGGGAGTCATGGTGTCCCGACAGATGCTGGCCTCCCTGCGCTTTTTTATGTGGCAAGCCAGCGCTCTGACGGCATCTGCTCTGGCACTGGCTTACGCCCTGCAAGCGGTCAACCTGCTCTGGGTGGCGCTGATCACCTTCG
Organism: Acidithiobacillus concretivorus; assembly: GCF_018853445.1. Lineage (GTDB taxonomy): Bacteria > Pseudomonadota > Gammaproteobacteria > Acidithiobacillales > Acidithiobacillaceae > Acidithiobacillus > Acidithiobacillus concretivorus. The sequence continues at coordinate 48,483 of NZ_JABELD010000068.1, read as the reverse complement.
CCACCAAAGTCATTGCTGTCCCATTGGTACTGCGCTGGGCCGCTGGCGAAGAAGTATATGGTCGCCGCGAAGTAGATCAGGCCATGGGAATACCTGCCTCGGTGCTGGTTGCCGCCATGCTCGCTCTGGTTGGTTGGTTTGCAGTAGCGCCAGTATTGCCGACCCTACATGGTGTGCCCTTTGCAGCCATCAATCTGCCGACCGGATTGATCATGGTGCTTTGGGGAGCGTTTACGGTCGCCGTGCGCCGCGAAAGCGTTGCGCAATTGATGGGTTTACTCATCATGGAAAACGGCGCCTTTTTTGGGTCCATAGCCATTGTGCACAACCTGACGGTTATTGCCGAAATTGCAGCAGCCGTCGATGTACCGATTGTCGCCCTGGTCATCGGTTTACTCATTCGCAGTATTCGCCGAGTCACAGGTTCTACCCGGGTGGGTACACTGGATAAACTCCATGAACAATGACTGGTTGCCTGCTCTTATTTTATTGGTGCCCCTGTCCGGCGCCCTGCTCGCGCTGCTCAATCGGCGTGCAGCACCTTACTTCAGTGTCCTGGCGGCTTTCATCACCCTGATTTTAGGGATCAGCGCGGCGTGGCATGTCGAAGCCCAGGGTCCTATCCATGCCAGCGATGGTCTGTTTGCCCTGGATGCATTGGGTGCCCTGTATTTACTTCCGGTCTGTTTTGTTTATTTCACGTCGTCCCTCTATGCCATAGGGTATTTATGGGCCAGACAGCAAGAACAAGCTAAGGACGAAGCCGAACCCCGCTATCGCCAATATTTTCCGTTGATGAATGTGTTCGCCCTGGTGATTCTGGCCGTTCCACTGGTTGCCAACCTCGCATTAATGTGGATTGCCATTGAGTTAACCACGGTATTTTCTGCTTTTCTGGTGGCTTATGAAGATCGTGCGGAAGCACTGGAAGCGGCCTGGAAATATGTCGCATTGACCAGCATGGGTGCCATGATTGCTTTGCTCGGCGTCCTGATGCTGTACTACGGAACGCATACAGCCGGTCAAGCACCCACCTGGGATGGCTTGCTGCGTGCCGCGCCGCATATGTCTGCTCCCCTGCTGCTCCTGGCTTTTGTGCTATGGCTGATTGGTTTTGGCGCCAAAACGGGTCTGGTGCCCATGCACACCTGGCTCCCGGATGCGCACAGCCAGGCACCCGCTTCTGTCTGCGCGGTTCTATCGGGCGTGGAAACCAGTGCTGCCCTGTATATGCTGCTCCGCATCTACCCAGCGCTGGCGGCAAATCCGGGCATTCATGATCCGGCCGCCTGGTATATGACTGCCGGTCTCATTACGGTGGGAAGTGCTGCATTCATGTTACTGCAGGTGCATGACTTCAAGAGAATGTTTGCCTATTCCACTATCGAACACATGGGCATCATCCTCACCGCCTGCGGGATTGGTGCCGCTATTCACGAACAGGGAACGGTCTATCAGCTATTTGCCCATGGTTTTACCAAGTCCTTCTGCTTTTTTGCGGCGGGTTTGGCGGGGATTATTTTTGGTACCCAGGAAATTGCCAAAGTAAGAGGCTTGATCAGTCGTTCTCCGGCTGTAGGCTGGGCCTTGGTGCTCGGCACTCTGGCCATCGCCGGCGCGCCACCCTTTGCACTCTTTTTGTCGGAATTCGAAATTCTCTATACGGGTTACAGCAGTGGTCAGTATCTGCCTACCGGCCTGTTAACGGCATTCATTGTCATTGCATTTATTGCCCTCGCCTATCAGGCTACGCGGATTGCTTTTGGCGCCCCGGACAATGTCCCGGAACAGCACACAGCGCCGACCATCAGGATTCCCCGCAGCAGTCTGGCAGCTATGGCCATCGCCTTCATTCCGATGTTTGTTTTTGGCTTTTATCTCCCGGCACCCTTGCTCCATCTGGTGCATGAAGCAGCGCTCATGCTGGAGGTGCCCGCATGAGTACTCCAAAGACATTGCCGGAGTGGTTGCAGAGCATTCCCGGTCTGCAACTGCATAAGCGTTCCGAACAATGGCTGCAGCTGCTCTGTCCTGCCGAACAGCTACCCGAACTGACCCGCCACCTGGTGGAAGAGGAAGAGGCCGAATTTGCCACCCTTCTGGTTGAAGAAAGTGCAGATGCACTGACTGTGCATTACTTTTTTTACCTACCCTCCACCGGCAATCTGCTTGAACTCAAAGTAGAGGCCCCGACGGGTACAGAATTACCGGCTATCAGTGATACGGTGCATGCCGCTGACTGGCATGAGCGGGAGGCCTGGGATTTATATGGCCTGCGTTTCAGTGGACATCCGTTCCTGGGCGATTTTGTCTTGCATGACGATGACTGGCCGGAAGGCCTCGATCCCATGCGCCGCCGTTTTGACGGGAGTCATCGTCCTGATCTGCATGGCTCTGGAGTGGACTGGGCACCCCCCCGTCTTTTGCAGGAAGAAGGGGCCATGGTTTTTCCCGTCGGTCCCGTCTGGGGAGATTTCAACGAATCCGGTCTTTGGCTACTGGAAACCCCCGGTGAACAGATTCGCTATTTACATACCCGCCTGTTTTACAAATATCGCGGCGTCGAAAAAATCGCCGAAGGGCGCACGGTAGATCAAGGCCTGCTCCTGGCTGAACGCTTTGCCGGCGCTTCCGCCTTTGCCCATGCTTGGGCTTATTGTCAGGCGCTGGAGCAGATTGCTGCCTGTCCGGTCCCCACCCGCGCCCAGCAATTAAGAATCGTGTTTGCGGAACTGGAACGTATCCGCCACCACGCTGCAAATATTGCGGAAATTGCCGGGTCCACGGCGCTGTCTGTAGCCAAGGCACTAGCCCAGGGAATTGTCGAAGACTTGCTGCGCCTCAGTGCCCGACTCTGCGGACATCGCTATTTTTTTGGTGTATTGACGCCCGGCGGTCTTCGGGAAGACCTGGATGAAAGCAAAATCAAACTGCTCAGACAAACGCTGCCAGAACTGAACCAACGCATGCAGCAGCTCGAAAAACAACTGGAAAACAGTTCCAGCTTTCTCGACCGCATTGAGGAAATGGGTACTCTGGATAATGAATTGGCGCGTATATATGGCGTAGTTGGTCCCATTGCCCGCGCTTCCGGCAGAAGCATTGATTTGCGTCGCAACTTGCCTTATGGCCAATACGTATTCCTGTCACCGGATATTCCGGTAGAACAGGAAGGGGATGGTTACGCGAGACTGCGCATATTTTTTGCCGAAAGCCGAATCAGCGTAAAAATCATTCTGGAGTTGCTACCTTTCATCGCGGATGGGCCAATACAAACGCCTTGTCCGATTCAGGAAGGTCATGCCCTGTCCTGGGTGGAAGCACCTTCTGGTGCCACCTTTCACTGGTTGCGCTGCACCGGTGACGGCACTATTACCCGCCTGCGCCTTGGCACTCCGGGTTTTCGCAACTGGCATGCTTTTGAAAGAGCCATTGAAGGCGCAGCATTTCAGGATTTTCCCATCATTCTGGCCACCTGGGGCCTGTCCATTGCGGAGAACGATCGCTGATGAGCTTTTGGCCATATTATGGATTGCAACGGGGAATCACCACGACCTCCTGGCCAGATGGTGCGGAAGACAGCCCCGGCATTACGCCGGGGCGCCCCCGCGCCGGAGCGACTGAGCGTGCTGAAGAAATTGCTGCACTTTGCCCCACCCAGGCACTGAAAGTCGTGAGCCAGGATGAGACTGATGGCGTCGCGGTCGATTTTTCCCACTGTATTCATTGCCAACGCTGCCGCCAGGGCGAAAATGCTCTGCCTTGGACCACGGATTTCAGTTGGGGAGCCCCCAGCACTTCCGCCCAGCCTTCTCTGGGATCACGTTTTACGCGTTCTCTTCAGGTGCTGTACGTAGATGCCGGGGCCTGCGGAGCCTGTGTCAATGAAGTCCGCCTGATTGATGCACCTCCCTACAACCTCCATCGTCTCGGTATTTTCGTGACCGCAACGCCCCGCGATGCCGATGTCCTGCTGGTTGCCGGTCCGATTACCGACGCCATGCGCACGGCCATCAGCAAGGCTTACGCAGCCATGCCTGAACCCAAACGGGTTATGGGCATGGGAACCTGCGCCATCAATGGCGGGGTATTTGGCGAGAGTTTTGCCTGTGCAGGTGGTCTGGAAAAAATTGTCCCGGTAGATTTGTGGTTACCTGGCTGCCCGCCACCGCCTCTCGCCATTATTCATGGGTTGCTCAGCCTGGTCGGACGCGTAGCACCTGCCGCTCTGGAGGAACAGCCCTGATGCTTTACATCATTGCTTACCTGCTTTTTGCCGCTGGTCCATTACTGGCGCTGATTCCTGGCCGCCGGATTCCCGCCCTGCTCGCCTGGTTGCTGATGAGCAGCGCCTGTGTGCTGGCGGGCATTCAGGGCATTATAGCTATTGCCGCAGGGCAGAGCCTGCCACTGATCACCCTCAGTCTGCCCATCATTGGCCCCTTTGATTTTGTACAAACTCCACTGGGTGGTCTGCTCATACTTATCACCTCCAGTGTTTTTGCTGTGGCCATTCCCTTTGTGACGCGCGATGCCAACCTTTATGCATCGGGACGACGTGGCCTGTTTCTGGGCATTGCCATGCTGACTTTAGCCAGTATGATCGGCTTTTTCCTGGCTGGCAGTATTGTTGCTTTCATTTTTTGCTGGGAACTGGCCGCACTGGCTATTTGGGGTCTCATCACCTTTGAAACCCGGCAAAGCAAACCTGTTGCCGCAGGACTGCTCACCCTCGCGCTTTCTGAATTGGGGAGTCTGGCCGGCCTGGTAAGCCTGTTGCTGCTCGCCTCTGCCGCTGGCACGCCACAACTGACCGGAATTGCCCATGCGGTTCCGGAAATGTCTCCAACCTTGTTGATGATCGCGGGATTATTGGCATTTTTCGGGTTTGGCATGAAAGCAGGCATCATTCCTCTCAATGTCTGGTTACCTGCGGCGCATGGCACAGCACCACGTTCCACATCCCCCATACTCTCCGGTGCCACGCTTAATCTGGGACTGTATGCTTTTTTGCGCATTGACGCCCCCGTTGCGCTACATCAACCGCAGCTCGGTCTGATTATTCTCAGCAGCGGCGCGCTCACCGCACTCATCGGCATTATCTATGCGCTCGTTGAAAAAGACATGAAACGTCTGTTGGCGCAAAGTTCAGTGGAAAACATGGGAATTGCTACTGCGGGTATTGGTGCCGGTCTAACCTTCGCCGCCTATGGTCATCCCCTGCTCGGCGGTGCCAGCATGGTGGCAGGTCTTTATCACATGATTAATCATTCCACCTTCAAGACCTTGCTGTTTCTCGGCGCGGGTGGCATTGACGCCAGCACCGGCACGCATAACCTGGATGAACTGGGTGGGCTGATGAAACGCCTCCCGGCTCTGGGCAGCTTTTTCCTGATAGGCGCTTTTGCCATTGCCGCACTTCCGCCTTTTAACGGTTTTGTCAGCGAATGGTTATTGCTGGAATCTTTGCTACGCGTCGTCGAAATACCGGATATACCCGTGCGCATCACTTTCGCGCTCTCCGGGGCCCTGCTGGCACTGACCTCCGGGCTCGCCCTGACCTGTTTTATCATGCTCCCCGGTAGCGCCCTGATGGGACTGCCGCGCTCCACTCAGGCTGCCAACGCCAAAAAAGCTCCCCTAACGGTCGTGCTGCCCATGGGCTTGTTGGCATTGCTGGCTTTGTTACTGGGCCTGGCCGCTACCCTCGTCATCCCGGTTTTGTCCAGGTTGGCGGCGACCCTGCTGGGGACGAATCCCACGGCTTCTCTGGTGCCTGATTTCTTCCATATTCCCAGCCAGGTTCCCATGGCTATCCGTCATGCCCTGGATCCCATTGGGGCCAGCCTGGGCGGAGCATTTCTGCCCTTGCGCAGCCTGGTCGTGATGCATCTTGATCAAACCCCTGCCCCGGTGGTCTACGCCATGTCCACTTTGCTCACCTTTGGGGTACTGGTAGTGATGCTTGGCAGCGTGTGGATTTTGGTGCGCGTTATACGCCGGCGCCGGGTCACCCGGAATACCTTGTGGGATGGCGGACTTACCCGCCTGCGTCCGGAAATGACCTACACAGCCACTACTTTTGCTGCGCCGGTACGTGTGGTGTTTCAGGGATTTTTTCATCCCTTGATTGAAGAAAACGAAGAACGCCACGGCGCCTTTGTACTGACACGCAGTTACCATCAGGTTATTACCAACATCTCCGAACGCCTGGTCATCCGGCCCAGCATTCGCGTGGCCCTGTACATCGCGAGTCGCCTCGCCAAAATGCACAAAGGACACGTAAATACCTATGCCAGCTATATCCTCGTCGCCATGGTTGTGGTGCTGGTTATTGTTGCCAGTGCAGGAACCCGTTAAATGGGTGCCTTCCGTCACCCCGATTCGCACAGTGTGCAAAATGGACGGAAATGGATTGTTCTATAATCAAGTCAGGGGGTTTCGACCCCAATAGAAGACTTTTGACTATTTCACTTGCTAATTAAAGGAGTTGTTACGTGAAAGACTTACGAACCACCTTTCTGGATCATGTCAAAAAAGGCCTCAATGGCAAGGCGCTGCCCTTACGGGTCTTTTTTTGGGATGGTCACGAATATGCTTTCGATGAACCCACATTGGTCACCATGCATCTCAAATCCGCCAAGGTCATTACCCAGTTACTCACCGGCAGCGCCCTGGACGTATTAGGCGAAGGTTATGTGGAAGGCAATATTGGCATTGAAGGACGCTACCAGGACATTCTGGCCGTTGCCGAAGGCCTCAGCGACGCATTTCCGGCCAAAAAGCCCAAAACCGGCATTCTCCACAAGGCGTTACACAGCAAAGCCAAGGACAAGGAAGCCATTCACTATCATTACGATGTTTCCAACGACTTCTACAAGCTTTGGCTAGATCGCAACATGGTGTACTCCTGTGGCTATTTCAAAACCGGCAAAGAAGATATTGATGTTGCCCAAGAGCAGAAACTGGATCACATCTGTCGCAAGCTCCATCTGCAACCTGGCGAAAAACTTTTGGATATTGGCTGTGGCTGGGGCGGCCTGCTGACCTGGGCCGCTAAACACTATGGCATTCAGGGGGTGGGCGTTACCCTCAGTGAAGAACAGTTTGCCTTTGCCAAAGAGCGCATTGAAAAAGAAGGTCTCGCCGATCGGCTAGAAATTCGTCTGCAGGACTACCGCGATATTCCCGAACGCGATTATTTTGACAAGGTGTCATCCGTCGGCATGTTCGAGCACGTGGGTCGTGCCAAGTTACCCGAGTATTTTGAAGTCATCAACCGGGTACTCAAGGAAGGCGGTTGGGTCATGAATCATGGTATTACCGCCAGCCAGCAGGATGACGAGGGGGGACATCATTCCGGCAGTGATTTCATGGATAAATACGTGTTTCCCGATGGGGAAATTCCTCACCTCTGGCGCCTCGTCCGGGATATGGCCGGACAGAATCTTGAGGTGATTGATGTCGAAAACCTGCGTCCACACTATGCCCAGACCTTGATTCATTGGGTAGATCGCCTGGAAGCCCATAAGGACGAAGCTATCGCCATGATCGGAGATAAACGCTATCGGATCTGGGCCATTTATATGGCAGGATGCGCTTACGCCTTCTGGCGTAACTGGTCGGCGTTGCATCAGGTGCTGGCCATCAAGCAAACTGGAGAAGAACTCACTCCGCGCCCCTGGGAACGACGCTATCAATATGACAATGATCAATACCGTCTGGCTGAACCGGATTGGGGCGATTTGTAAGCCCGAAATATTCCCTCACGGAATAATCATGCTTAATATACCCTGACTGATCAAACTAAAAAAGGCAGTTGGCTTGGGGGCTTTGCCGCGACTTTGGCCCGCGCCGTTGTTGTTCTTGGTGAAATCCTGCGCCCGTCAGGAGAGCTGTTTGAGCCCAAAGGGCGAGTTCTCTCCTGACAGCAGGGTGAGCCTTAGAACAACAGGCAAGGGACGTTGGAGCAAAAAGCCCCCAAGCCAACTGCCTTTTTTATGATCAAATAGCTGCAGACAGTCAGGGAGAAAGTATGGGCAGAAACCGCTTGGAAGCCTTCAGTGATGGTGTTATTGCCATCATCATCACCATCATGGTCATCGAAATGAAGGTACCTCACGGGGAAAATATGGCAGCACTGTTACCCGTGCTGCCCGTATTTCTCAGCTACATAATGAGCTTCATTTACGTCGGTATTTACTGGAACAACCATCACAACATGCTGCAAGCCAGTGGAAAAATCACCGGCAGTATTCTCTGGGCCAATTTGCATCTGCTGTTCTGGTTATCACTTTTTCCCTTCGTCACCAGTTGGATGGGTGAAAACCATTTCGCCACAGCACCGACAGAATTATACGGCGTGGTCCTTTTCATGGCTGCCATTGCCTATTTCATCCTTCAGCAGCGCATTATCGCAGCCGGAGCACCGACCCTGCGGCGCGCCATTGGTCGGGACTGGAAAGGAAAAGTCTCGCCCGTCTTCTATTTCATAGGCATTATTTCCGCTCAATGGTCACCCACAGGTGCCAAACTTATTTATCTGGGACTCGCTTTTTTATGGTTGATTCCAGATCGCCGGATCGAAAACCTTCTTGTCGACAGCAAAGAATGATAATCATTGTTCCATCTGCCCAAACCGGCCACTTCTGAAATCTGCAATGGCCTGTTGAATTTCCGCTTCCGTGTTCATGACAAATGGACCATATCCGACAATAGGCTCATCCAGCGGTTCGCCACTGAGCAGCAAAAGCACCGCATCACTGTGGGCTTCGATGGAAAAATCCTGGGCCGCAGCATCCAGCACCAGCATCTGCGAAGCCTGTAGCACCTTTTCACCGTTCACCATCACTTCTCCTTGCAACAGCACCAGCGCCACATTCCATCCTTCGGGCAGCGTCCATTGACTGCGCCCCCCGGCCAGCAGGCGAATATCCCAGACCTGTAGCGGCGAAAAAGTTTGGGCCGGGCCTTTTTCTCCGGCATATTCACCTGCAATCACCCGTAATGATCCAGCCTGTTCCGGCAACGCCACTTGCGGAATATCTCCATCTACAATGGCCTGATAAGCAGGCGTCGTCATTTTGTTACGCGCCGGAAGATTCACCCAGAGTTGCACCATCTCCAGCTCGCCCCCGGCTGCCGTGAATGCTGGCGAATGGAACTCCTCATGCAAAATTCCTGAGCCCGCAGTCATCCATTGCACATCGCCGGGGCCAATTATTCCGCCACGACCGGTTGAATCCTTGTGCGCGACCTCGCCCTTATAAACAATGGTGACCGTCTCAAAACCCCGATGCGGATGGGTACCCACGCCACGCGGCTGTTCACTGGGGGTAAAATGCATAGGCCCGGCATGATCCAGCAGCAAAAAAGGGCTCAAGATTTTGCCGTGTTGATGATAAGAAAACATCGAACTGACCGGAAAGCCATCGCCGACCCAATGGGAAGGCGGTGCATCATAAATACCCAATATTTTTTTCATGCTGATCTCCTTGAGAAGCGTCCATACTGGCTACGCTATTAATATAGATCTTGATCCAAAACATGCGTAGTGGCCAAATTTGCTTATCAGCGTCTCATATATAGGACAACGCATCCGTACGCGCCCTGATAGATTTTCTCAAAGCGCGTTTTGCCGGGCTACAGGAAGGCAGTCCGCATTTTTAGCCGACGCCATTACACTTGAAACCAACTTTTGGTCCCAGATATGGTCGTATAGGGTATACTGTTTATGGAGAATCCACATGGAGGAGCCGTCATGCCCATGGTCAATATCATGAGTATCATTGGAGTCATCATTGCACTGGGCATCCTTGCCTTTCTGGTCCTGGCACTGGTCTATCTGATTTCGCCACAAAAACTGGACAGTTTTCTGCGGGGAATCGGCGTTCATCGCGGCATTGGCATATTCACTGCCAAAAATGTATTTACGGTACTGTCGCGCCTGGCCGGAGTCATGATTCTTCTTGGCGCGCTGACCATTGCCATGGTTTTGTTTCAGTCCTGGCCCAGAGGATGGCTGATCCCGGCTGCGCAGGAACTTGTCATGGCTGTCATTTTATTTGCTGTCAGCTACTGGGGAAGTCGGAGCAAAGCCCATGACGGTAGACCGGGAACTTCCCGTTAAGCTAAAATTCAAGGGCTTGGACTGGCTTTGAACCAATCCAGGATTATGTCGGTCAATATGCGGGTCAGTCTCATTTTTGCGGAGCAAAATCATGACGAAGCAACGCTTGGCTTTATGGACCACCCTGATCAGTGCGGCCTGCCTTTCCGGTTGCGCAACTGTTACTCCGGTCAGTGGTAGTTTTCCAAACATCACCCCTGTCGCCGCACAAAGCGGCAACTTCAATGGCCACCAGGTTCGCTGGGGTGGTAAAATCATTGAAACCCGACCCGAAACGCAGCAAACCTGCTTCACCGTCATGGGTGAACCCCTGCGTAATAATGGCAGACCCCAGTCGGAAGAAGGTGAGGCGCATATTGGTCGCTTTGTGGCCTGTGCACCCGGTTTTTATGATCCCATGCTTTATCGTCCCGACCGTGAGGTCACTTTTATCGGAATGATTACCGGCACTGAGCACCATGATGTAGGTCAGTTCAGTTATACCTATCCCAAGCTGGCAGCGAATACCGTGTATTTGTGGCCTATAGAACCGCCCCGTGCACAGGTGGAGCAACAGGTTTTTGTCGGGACCGGCTTTGGTTTCTTTCCTGGTTGGTACGGACCCGGTTGGGGATATTGGCCTCGGGGCCGCTGGTAGCCTCTTCTTGTAGCATAAATGATTGACTGAAATTTCATCTCGCTATGATTGAAAAAAGGAAAACAGAATGCTGAAAAGAGCTTTACTGGTATTACTGTGCAGCACCTCGCCGTTTATTTTTCAGAATGCATGGGCGGCCAATCCCGGCGACTGCAGCATTTCGGCACCTGATCACAGCCAAAAACAATTTGATCGCTTGATGACAGCCCTGGTTCACAAGGATTTTAACCTATGGACACAAAATGCAGATACCCAGTTCACGACAGCGGCTTCAGCGCAAAGCTTTAAGGAAATGGCTGCCGGGCTTGATAAAAAATTGGACCTGCAAAATCACTGGACGGCGAATTATGTGACCACCCTGAACGAAGGAAAATATCGGAGCGGAATATGGCGCCTGACCATGGCCAACGGCCAGCAGGTTCTGGTTCAGATTACCTTTGTTTACAATAAAGTTGCAGGATTTCATGTGCTGTGAGAGATTGCTCGTAGTCAAGCCGGGGGTGGGCGTCACCATGGCCTGCTCCCTAAAAACCTGCTTTATTGAGGATTTGTCATGAAAAAAACCTATATTTCTGCTGCACTCGGTTCCGCTTTTGCTTTGTCCATGGCGGCATTACCGGCAACCGCCATTGCCGCCACCATTGGCACGGCGACCCTGCAGCCAGTAGCCATGATGGGCAGTAGCGCCAAAAATGAAGGTAATTGCTCGCAGATGATGGGCAAGGGTCAACAGGAAGGCAATTGCTCAAAAAACATGAACAAGATGCCCCCCAAAGCTGCAAATAACGCCAAGGCGAAGGAGGCACATTGCGTCAGTAAAACGGCCATCAAGGCCCATGACGGAAAATGCGGCAAAAAAACCATGGAAAAAATGCACAAGTCGGCCATGGCTTCCTGATTGCACCGTCTTCGTCGTTTATGAAGCCCACGTCAGCCCACTCCGCGCTGCCCGAAGCCGCATAAATGCCGGGAACACCTGGCGCCAGTCTGCCTGAAAATGCCATTGGCCTTGGCCTGCGCAGGGAGTTTCTGGACGACTTACTGGCCCATGCCCAAAGTGATGTCCGTTTTTTTGAACTGGCTCCTGAAAACTGGATTGGCTTTGGTGGCCGCCCGGAACAGCAGCTTCGCCAGCTGACGGATAGCTACCCTTTTATTTGTCACGGTCTTTCCCTATCCATCGGCGGGCCGGAACCGCTCGATGTGGATCTCCTGGAAGCCGTGCGCGACTTCATGCAAGAGCACGGTATTCAGCACTACAGTGAGCATCTGGCTTTTTGCGCCGACCGGGGTCAACTTTACGATTTATTGCCCCTGCCGCTGACGAAAGAAATGCTGGAATATGTCGCGCAGCGGGTGATGCAGGTCCAGGATTTCCTGAAAATGCCCTTGATTATCGAAAACACGGCCTACTATGGTGATTACGCACACAGCACCATGAGCGAGCAGGACTTTCTTTTGGGGCTGCTGGCAAAATCTGGCTGCAACCTGTTATTGGACCTCAACAACCTGTATGTGAACAGTTACAACCACCACTACGATGCTTTGGAATTTTTGCAGTCTTTGCCGGCAGAACGCATCGTTTATCAACACATCGCCGGACATCAGCAGCATGTGAACGGCTGGCTGATAGATACCCACGATGCTGCTGTGGACCCTGCCGTATGGAAACTGCTGCAACACAGTCGGGAGCAATTTGGCCTCAAGCCCACTCTGCTGGAATGGGATAACCAAATCCCGCCTCTGGCGGATTTATTGCGCGAGGCCCAAAAAATTGCACAGCAAACAGTAGCTCATGCGGATTTCTGATACGCCCAACGAACAGGACCGACTGAGGATACTGACTGCCCATCTGCGCAATCCGGTCCAGCAACCCCGTCCAGGCTTTATGGATGCCCAGGCGGTAGATCTTTACCGGGAACTTCTGGTGGGTAATTTTGATGCCGCCCTGCGTGCCTGTTTTCCCCTGTGGATACGCTGCCTGGGGGAAGCCCAATATGTGCGCTGGCGGGATGAGTTCATTGCTGAACATGCCTGTCGCAGTCCGTTTTTTCGGCAGATTCCCGATGAATTTATGGCCTATCTGAGCCAAACTCCGGAACGCCTTCAGCAGGATCTGCCTTATGCTCTGGAGCTGGCGCACCTGGAATGGCTGGAATTGGCTCTGGGTGTTGCCCAAGCCGACACAGTCCCAGAGCACACCGGATCAGAATCGCAGGACCCCTGGATCACCCCGCTGCGGCTGAACGCGGTGCATGCGCTGGTTCAGTATGCGTATCCTGTCCAGCAACTGATATTGCGGCCAACATTCTCCGCAGCCCCCGTTCTCGACCCGAATCCGGTTTCCCTGTACCTTTATCGGGACCGGGACGACGCTGTCCAAATGCTGGAGCCTGATGCCTTGAGCCTGCAAATACTGGTCAGTCTGGATGCGGCCCCGCAATCCGGGAGCGCCATTTTTAAGCATTGGCTAGATCACGGGAAGATTGAAGGGAATGCCCAAACATTTGCAGAACAAATGCATAGGCTCTTGCAACAGATGCTGGATCTACAGATGATCGACTTTATGAGCAGCCATGACTGCCGAATCTTACATGACTGAAACACTGGCCGGCTCCCTGGAGCCCGGTTTTATTGTCCTCCACGGTGATCGTCTGGAATGGCTTCGTGATGCCGTCCTCGAATGGCTGCGCAGCCACCCGCTGCAACCCCTCGAAGAAGAGATTTTTCTGGTCCAGAGTAACGGCATTGCCGAATGGCTGCAGTGGACCCTGGCACAGCACGAAGGGATTTGTGCGGCGGTCAAGGTCATGCTGCCTGGGCGTTTTCTCTGGGACAGTTACGCCAGAGTACTGGGCCGGGAGCAGGTCGCCAGTCGTTCTCCCCTTGATAAGCCCGCACTCACCTGGCGGCTGATGCGACTACTTCCGCAACTGCTATCCGCCCATGATTTTGCTCCCCTGCAGCATTACCTCAACGGCAACAGCAGTACGGCTATGGAACGCCGCTGGCAGATGGCAGCGCAAATTGCCGACCTTTTCGATCAATATCAGGTTTATCGCAGTGACTGGCTGCAAGACTGGGCTGAAGGCCGGAATACGTTGCGCAGCGCGCAAGGACAACTCGTCGGCATACCCGAAGATCAGCGTTGGCAGTCTCGACTCTGGCAGGCTGTCCAGCAGGATCTGCACCTGCAGAATCAAAGCGTCGTCATGGGCCGGGCCGAAGTGCATCAGGCTTTTATGAAGGCCATGACAAACGGAGCAACACCACGTCCGGCCCTGCCTCGCCGGGTCGTCCTGTTCGGGGCGGCCACCCTGCCCGAACAAAGCCTGAGCGCCCTGTCTGCACTGGGGCAAAGCATGCAGGTGATTCTCGCCGTGCCCAATCCCTGCCGCTTTTATTGGGGGGACATCATTTCAGGGCGAGAACTGTTGCGCCGCGAAAGACGCCGCCAGCCCCTGCGCCAGGATCGGGATCTGAGCCAAATAGCTCCCGAAAATCTGCACAGTGAATGTAATGTATTACTCGCCCAATGGGGTCGCCAGGGTCGGGATTTTCTGAACATGCTGGAGCAATGGGATGATACCCGGGCCAGACAAAGCGCGCTGGCCATCCCGCGTATTGACCTGTTTAGCGAAGACCGGGGCCAGACCCTGCTCAGACAACTGCAGGTACTGATCCGCGAGCAGGAAGTCATTGCTCCGGAACACTGTCAGCCAGTCTGCGAAACCGATCATTCTGTTGTTTTTCACGTCGCCCACAGCGCCCTGCGCGAGTTGCAGGTTCTCCATGACCAGCTTCTGGACCATCTTGCCACGGGTTCCATGCAGCCTCGGGATATCATTGTGATGGTCCCGGAAATCAGCCGCTTTGCCCCGCTGATTCGCGCCACCTTTGATCAGTATGATCGCGAAGATGCACGCTATATTCCTTACCATATTGTGGATTTGCAGGCGCGCGAAGAATCTCCCCTGCTGCAGGCACTGGACTGGTTGCTGCAATTACCGGAACAGCGCTGCCAGCAAAGTGAAATCCGTGATCTGCTGCATTGCCCGCCCTTTCGTCGACGTTTTGGCATAGAAACCGATGACCTGCCCCTGCTCGAATCCTGGCTTGAACAATCTGGATGGCGCTGGGGTTTATCGGCAGAACATCGCCACGCATTGGGCATGCCTTACTGCGGCGCGCAAAACACCGGAGATTTTGCCCTGCAGCGGCTGAATCTCGGTTATGCCAATGGTCATGATAGTCACTTCGCCCATATCGAGGCCTATGGCGAGGCCGGGGGGCTCGACGCGGCACTGCTGGGTCCTCTCAATCAGATGCTGGAACGTCTGGAAAACTGGCAGCACACGCTACGCACAGCCCGGAGTCCGCAGGCCTGGGCTGAAGCGGCCCGGCAGTTGCTCCAGGACTTTTTCAGTACCGAAGACAGCGATGACCGGGACATTCTTCAACAACTGGATACCGCCCTGCAACAATGGCAGGAAGATTGCCTCCTGGCGGATTTTGCCGAAGACCTGCCCTTGGCAGTATTTCGCGCCAACTGGCTGGACATGCTTAACCTGCCAGAATTACATCGTCATTTTCTCGGTGGTGGAGTCACCTTCTGCACCTTGCTACCCATGCGGGCGGTTCCATATGCCATGATCTGCCTGTTGGGCATGAACGAGGAAGACTATCCGCGTCGCAATCCGCGCCCGGATTATGATTTGATGGCCTTGGCAGGCATGAGTCGTCCGGGTGACCGCTCACGTCGGGATGATGATCATTACCTGATGCTGGAAGCTCTGTTGGCGGCACGGCAAATCCTGTATATCAGCTGGACAGGTCGGGACCCGCGTAATAACCAGCCGCGTCAGCCCGCCTTAATGATCAGCCAATTGCGCGATGCCATCGCCAAGGGCTGGACGGTTAAAGATCCCGCCGCCGACCCCGCGCCCGAAAAAAACCGCCTGCTCCGCCGCATCACCCTGGAACACCCGCTGCAGGCGTTCAGCAGCAGCTATCTGGCGTATCCACAAAAACACTATACCTGGGCGCGCGAATGGTTCCCTGATTCCGAAGAAAATCCCCCACCCGAACAGACACTGGCGATTCCCGAAACAGCCACCAGAAGGCTGAGAGATTTTATTGAGTTTTTTCGTTGTCCTTCCCGGGCGTTTTATCGGCAACGTCTGGACACGTTTTTTCAGGATGAACCCGCTGGCAGCGCCGATAATGAAACTTTTGTCCTGAATGGGCTGGATCAATATGGCCTGCTCAACGCCGTCCTGGAAGCAGGTACAAACGCAGAGCATACCCAATATCCGCAAGTGATTGCGCAAAAAATCGCCGCACAACTGCGCAGCGGTCATTATGCCTTCGGGATTCTGGGACAGCGGCAGGCGGAAACCTTGCGGAGCAGCGCCGCGCCCATTCTCAGCGTCTGGCAAACGCTGATGCAAAGCTGGCAGCCCGACCATCAACGCCATGCGCTTTATCATGAAGCGGGACATCTGTTGCTGGATGACTGGCTTCCGCCTTTGTATCTGAATGCCGAGCATCATCGGGCTTTTCTGCAATGCCGTGCCAGTCGCCTGCTCAATGATAAAAACCAGATTCAGGCTGACAAAATGGCAGATATATGGATACAGCAATTATTGGCCGCAGATTTGGGTATTGCCAGCCGCGCCATGGTGCTGGGCAAGGATGCCGTGATCCACAGCACCCAGCCCTGTGAAAAGGCCTCCGACACCCTCAAAAATTTGCTGAAGTTCTGGGGAGAAGGCCTCCTTCAGCCTCTGCCTGTCACCCTGAAAACAGCGGTTGCCGCATTACAAAATACCAACCCCACTGTCATTTATGAAGGGAATCAGTATAGCGACGGAGAAGTACAGCGTTATCCTGGTCTGGCCCGGGACTATCCGGATTTTGCCCGTTTGAGCAGCCAGCGCTGTGGTCCTCAGCAGTGGGGTTTTCAGGAATATGCCGAAGCCCTGTACCATCCCTTTGCCGACTGGCTGGAAACACTGGAAGTGGAGCCACTCCCATGAGTACGGCGCTAAACCCTCTGGAGATGCCCCTCTGGGGCAGTCGTCTCATCGAGGCCAGTGCCGGCACCGGAAAAACCTGGACCATTGCGGCATTATACTTACGCCTGATTCTTGGTCACGGGCAGGTCGGCCAGCCCGTTCTAGCCCCTCTACTACCCGAAAACATACTGGTAATGACCTTCACCCGGGCCGCCACCCAAGAACTGAAAGAACGGATACGCCAGCGTCTGCAGGAGGCGGCCGCGTATTTTCGTGATCCGGAGCAGCAGCCGGCTGATCCATTTCTGCATACCTTGTTACAGGACTATTCAGAGCCAGCCGCACGTCAGCATGCTGCCTGGCGACTGTCTCTGGCCGCCGATGCCATGGACCAAAGTGCCATTTTCACTATTGATGCCTGGTGCCAACGCAGTTTGCGTGAGCATGCCTTTCTGACCGGCAGTGACCTGCGCGAAAGCCTGCTGCAGGACGACAATGATCTCCGCGCCGATGCCATCCGCGACTTCTGGCGGCAGGAGGTGTATCCACTCCCGGAAAATCTGCTGGAGCCGGTGCTGGCGGTGTTTGCTGATCCCGACCAGGTCCAGAGTAAAGTCGCTCCGTTGCTAGCTGGCGGTGCGATTTTTGACCAGCCTTCCCGGTCTCTGCAGCTGGTACTGTCGCAATCCATAACCGCGCCGCAACAACAGATTAAAATGTTAAAACAGCGTTGGGCTGATCAGCAGGCAGACTTGCGGAACTACTTACTCCAGATTCTGAATGGTCCCAAGGCAGACAACCCGCTCAATGGCGGAAAATATAAGCCAGAAGCCATAGAAACGGTTTTCGAGGCCTTACAAGAATGGCTGGACAGCCCCGAACAAAGTCTTCCTGCCAACCTGGAGAAATGTCAGTTACTCCGCGCCAGCAGCCTCCAGGAAAACTGCAACAAAGGTCGATCCATTGCAGCACCGCCTTCGGCCCGGATTCTGGAAGCGGTTCTTGACGAGCTGGCCACGCTCCAGGCCCGACTCCTAAAAATTCATAATGATATTCAAAGTCATGCCGCCGCATGGATTCAGCAGCGACTGGAAACCCTCAAAGCCGTCCATCATCAGGTCAGCTTTCACGATTATCAACGTCGCCTCGCCGACGCGCTGAGTGATCCGGCCCGTGCCGAACGACTCAAAAGCCGTCTGCAAAGTCAGTATCCGGTGGCCATGGTCGATGAATTTCAGGATACCTCCAGCCTGCAATACCGGATATTCGACGCCATTTACGCCACCGCAAGCAACCACTCCGAGCGCCTCCTGCTGCTCATTGGTGACCCCAAGCAATCCATTTATCGTTTTCGCGGCGCCGACATCCAGAGTTATCTGCAGGCACGACGCCTCACCGCCGGCCGGCACTATCAGCTCGACACCAATTTCCGCTCCAGCGACCCACTGGTGGACACACTTAATGCGCTCTACAGCGAAGCCGAAGCAGAACTATCCGAAGGTGCATTTGCCTATGCCGAAGCAGGTGCCGATAATCCCTTGCCCTATTGGCCCGTCCGGGCCAATGGCAAAAACGACTATTGGCAACTCGACAGGCAACCCGGGCCCGCCCTGACCATCTGGGCCGCTGCAGAAACCTTCAACAAAGCGGATTATTTACAGTATGCCGCCGAACAGGCAGCGGAATACATTGTCCAGATACTCGCCAATCCTGAAACCGGTTTTCGTCAGAAAAGCACTGAGCTAATGCGACGGGTAAGCGGGAGAGACATCGCCATTCTCGTGCGTGACCGCCATGAGGCCGCCTGTATCCGCGACGCCCTGCAACAGCGACGCGTGCGCAGTGTTTTCCTCGCGCAAAAACAATCTGTATATAGCAGCCCGGAAGCACAACATCTGCTGCTCTGGCTGGAAGCCGTTGCTGATCCAGAAAACACCCAACGCCTGCGCGTCGCTCTGGCCCTGCCGCTGCTCGACTTGTCTCATCAGGATCTGGATGCTTTCAATCGGGATGAAAATGCCTGGGAAGAACAACGGGGCAATTTTCAGGACTTGTCGCGCAGATGGCGGCGTCAGGGCATTTTGGCCATGTTGCATCACAGCATCCACCACTTTGCCATAGCCCGTAAGCTGTTGCGCCGCCCTGATGGAGAACGGCGCCTGACCAATCTCCTTCAGCTTGGCGAACTCCTGCAAAGCGCCAGCGCCACCCGCGAAGGACCTGAGGCGCTGATTCATTTTTTGCGCGAGGCCATCGCCGCAGGCCATGATCAGAGTGATGCCCACATTCTCCGCCTGGAAAGTGATGCCGAGCTGATTCGGGTGGTCACCATCCACGCCGCCAAAGGCTTGCAATACCCTCTGGTTTTTCTGCCGTTTATTGCCACTTACCGGAAAGACAAATCTGAGGATTATCATATTCAGGCCGAAGAGGACGGCGCAGCGCGCATTATTTGGGAGCGGGGTGACACAGCCGCGACGGAACGCGCTCGCCTGCAAGAGGATTTACGCCTGCTTTACGTGGCGCTGACCCGTGCGGAGTATGCCCTCTTCCTGGGACTGGCGGCACCCAGTAGTGCTAAATCGCCCATTTTTGACCACAGCGCCATCGCCTATCTATTGGGGTATCAGCACCACCATATGGCCTTGCCCGAACTGCTCATCCGTCTCCAGCAAAACGCCACCCTCAGGGAAAACCTCCAGATCCATCCCCTGTCTACAGAAACCCCGGTTACCCCATTGGTCGCCAGCACCAGCAATACGCAAAGCCGGATTCCCGATTATCATGGTCACTTTGATAAAACCTGGGGAGTAGGCAGTTTTTCCCTGCTGGTGCGTGATCTTTCCTCATCGGCCCCGCTCAGTGCGCGACGTGCCCGACAAGGGGCCATCTGGCACCAATACCCACAAGGAATGCGTGCCGGAACTTTCCTCCATGACCAACTGCAAGCCCTCGCGGGGCAAGGGTTCACAGCCGTTTTGCAAAAAGGCAACGCATCACGCATCGCCCGGGCCTGTGAACAGGCGGGTCTGCCCGACTGGGCAGAAGGCACCCTGGAATGGCTGCAAACCATCGTCCAGACGCCCCTCACGGCATCCGGCCTCACCCTGGAAAACCTGCAGCACTATCAAAGTGAAATGGCTTTCTGGTTTCCCAGCGCCGCACTGCGCAGCCAGGAGCTGGACCAACTCTGCACCCAACACCTGTTTCCCGGATGGCAACGGCCGCGTCTGCCGGATCGCGTTCTGCACGGCATGATGCGCGGCTTCATGGATCTGGTATTTGCCGATGCCGGTCAATATTTTGTCATGGATTACAAATCCAATGTCCTCGGCAGCGAGGACCAGCATTACCATGAACAGGCCATGCAGCAGCAAACCCTGCAACATCGTTATGAACTGCAGGCCAGTTTGTATCAACTGGCGCTGCACCGTTTATTGCAGCAGCGCCTGGGCAGGAATTATGATCCGCAGACGCATTTGGGGGGAACTCTCCTGTTTTATTTGCGCGGACTGGAAGGACCGCAACGCGGAATCCTTCATCTGCCCGCTCATCTGGCACTGATTGCAGACATGGACCGGTTGTTTGCGTCCGGAGAACGCGCATCATGAATCAGGCCACTCGCCATACCCATCCCGAAGCCATTCTGCAGGTTTTGCAAGACTGGACAGAAGCGCAATGGTTGCGAGCCCTCGACCTGAGTTTCGCGCGTTTTCTGCTCAGTCTGGAACCTCAGGCACCGGCCCTCTTGCCTCTGGCTGCAGCACTGCTCGCCCACCTCGAAGGCGAAGGACATACCTGTTTACAGCTCGACCTTTTTCTTCATGCACCCGATCGCTTTCTCAGCGGACCACCGGAACTGATTACGGAAATTCGCCATATCCTCGCAGCATGGTCCCAGCCGCAACAATGGATGGATCTGCTCAGCACTTGCCGGGTGGTGGAGTACATCGACCACACCCACCCGAAAATTCAGGACGACAACAGCGAAACACCTCTGGTGTTGGACCAGGGCTGCCTGTATTTGCGGCGCTATTGGCGCGATGCCCAATGCATCGCCCGGACACTGACAGAACGGGTCAGCCACAGGGCGCTCAATCCCGTCTCGGCAGAAACACTGAACCCACTGTTGACGCAACTGTTTCCCGCTGACCCTTCAGGTGCGCAGGAAAATCTTCCCTGGCAGAAAATCGCCTGTGCGCTGGCCATGCGCGGGCGCTTCACCATCATCACCGGTGGTCCGGGTACGGGCAAAACCTACACAGCAGCGCGTCTGATGGCCTTGCTTATGGCACAGCACAACAGTGAGTCATTGCGAATTGTTCTCGCCGCACCTACCGGCAAGGCCGCTGTGCGCATTAATGAATCCCTGCACAACGCCATTGCCCAATTGCCGCCGCTGGGCCAACAAGCCAAAGATCTGGCTGCTGCCTTTGCGCGCATCGGTCCGGCGCGCACCTTGCACAACCTGCTCGGCGCACGTCCCGGCACTCGACGGTTTCGCCATGACCGCCAGCATCTCCTGGATCTGGATGTACTGATCGTCGATGAAGCCTCCATGATTCATCAGGAAATGATGGCCGCCCTGTTGCGTGCCCTACCCGAGCATGCTCAATTGATTTTGCTGGGGGATCAGGACCAGTTGGCTTCCGTCGAGGCGGGCGCGGTACTTGCCGATCTTTGCACGCATACCGGGTCCTATGACAGCGCAACCTGCACCTGGGTGGAGACCACTTGCAACTGCACTCTGGCAACAGCCCGGCATTCTAGCAACCCGCTTTCCAGCGGGGTGGTGCGGCTGCAACGCAGTCATCGCTTTAACGTCGGAATTGGAGCGCTGGCTGACGCCGTGCAACAGGGACAAACGTCTCTTGCTATCCAGACACTCCACCAGGAAGCCGTGCTCGAATGGTGCGAGACCCCCGAAGTTGCGCAGATCCTGCAACTAGCGGACAGCCACTCAGGCTACCGGCCACTCTGGGAAAATATCCGCCGGGCTGGCAGCAAAAATATTGAGGAACACGCGCTTTGGGTACAGCAGATTCTCGAACAATATAGCGCGTTCCGCCTGCTTTGTGCGCTGCGCCAAGGGCCCTGGGGCGTTACCGGAATCAACCAGGCCATTGAAGACCATCTGCAGGAAACCGGTGTTCTCAAAACCCAAGGACTCTGGTACGCCGGACGCCCTACCCTGATTACCCGCAATGATCCCCAGTTGGGACTGAGCAATGGTGACATCGGTATCGCCCTGCCCGACCCCGCAGGCAAGTTGCGGGTATATTTTCCCGGCAACGACTCATGGCCCCGCGCCATACTCCCCAGCCGCCTCAAATATAGTGAAAGCGCCTGGGCCATGACTGTGCACAAATCCCAAGGTTCAGAGTTCCAGCATACGGCGCTGATTCTGCCCGCGCAGGATAGTGCGGTAATCCGCAGGGAGCTTTTATATACGGCCATTACCCGGGCCCGCGAAAAATTCAGCTTGTTTGCCACGACAGCCATCCTGGAACAAGCCATCACCCGCAGAACCCTGCGAATGAGCGGCCTGTTGTCAGCTTTGCAAAATTCAGCTAATTAATAAAAAATAAAATTCGCCAGACTGCTCATGATCCACTACCCACTTTGGAAAAACCCCACAGAAAAGCATGCCCAGTCCATTTCCCCTAAAGTCCCGCAACTTACTGAGTTCACTGCTTCAGAATCGCCAAGCCGATTTTACGGCCGCCATTGCCCAGGCAGTCGAAAAATTTTATGCGGAAGTCGCCGAACACCCGGAGTTGAAGGTTGTACTGGAGCGTCTGGGTGATGAGCGCTTAGACCGGCTGAAAGCAGAACAATGCAAACACGCCTTATCGCTGCTATTGCCGGACGATGGCGATGATCTTGAACTGCGATCGCGGGAAATCGGCAAAATTCACGCTTTAATGGGTATTCAAAGTGAGTGGCTGATCAGCAGTATGGCTCTTTACAGTGACAGTCTGCTGGAGCTGCTTAATCCTTTTTTTAAAGACACCCCGGAATTACGCGGATATTTGCTGCAAAGACTCGCCACAGATCTGGCCCGACAATTACAAGGCATGGAATCCGCCGCCCAGGAAGAACGTAAAATTCTGGAGCGTATTGATCTACTGCTGATCAGCGATGCCACTCCAGAAGAAAGCGTCCGTCGTATGATCGACAAGTTGATGTCTATTCCCGGTCTACATGGTGCCTGGATCAGCCATTCTGAAGATGGCATTCACCTGCTCCGCGATCAGGTCAGTGGTGAAGAATTGCAGGAATATCTGAATACTGTTGAAATTCGTCTGGACGATAGCCCTTACGGGCAAGGGCCCGCTGGCACTGCCTGGCGCAGCGGTGAAATCATTTATGTAGATGACTGGCAAACGGATTCGATGTCAAACCCATGGCGAATGGCCTCTCAAAAATTTGGCTGGCGTTCCAATGTGACCATTCCCGTCAAGGTAAATGCCAAGCCTTACGCCATTATTGCCCTGTATAGCAAAATTCCGGGGTTTTTCCGTGCGCCCAATCGCCAGAACCTGATACGCCACCTTGCTATCATGTTGGGCATCGCCATTGGTCGCCGCCAACAACAAATACGCATTGATCGCTTAAATAGCCTCTATCGGGCTTTCCTGGCCGAAGGCGACATTCTGATCCGGGCCCGATCCGAAACCGAGATGCTCCGTAAAACCTGTCAACACATTGTTGAAAGGACCTTGTTCAAAACCGCTTACGTCATGAAGCCCGATCTGGATGGCTGTTTCAAGGCTCTTGCGGGTGCCGGTACCGGGAGCGGGATTCTCGGTAGTCTGGGTATCCAGCTTTTTTCAGACCGTCCCAGCCTCTTGCGGGATACCTGGCAATCAGAGCGCCTGCAATACCGCAATGATTACCGCAACGATCCGGCTTTAAGTGCCCAACATAATTTGATGGAACAACAAAACTGGGCCAGCGTTGCTACCATCCCGATTCGGCGTAACGGCCAAATCTGGGCGATTCTCGGTGTTACCAGCAGCGAAACCAATATTTTTGACCAGGAAATCCTGGGCACGCTTGCCCGGGTAGGCAAGCTGATTGGTTATGGCCTGGATGAAATGGATCTCAAAAAACGGATTGATCAGGAACGCATCGCCCAGAGCTGGATGGCACGTCATGATGCGCTCACCCGATTGCCCAATCGGGTAGCTCTTCTGGATAGAATCCCCGAAGCTATCCAGCGTGCCCAACGTGAGGAAAAATTACTGGGCATCTGCATGCTCGACCTGGATGACTTTAAGCCCGTTAATGATCAGCATGGTCATGCTGCCGGGGATGTATTATTGCAAAAAGTCGCCAACCGGCTTGGTCAGGCAATTCGGCAGACCGATTTTGTGGCCCGGGTGGGCGGCGATGAATTTGCTTTGATTCTGGAAAACATCCAGAACATGGAAGATGTTGAAAAACTGATGTTCCGGATATCCGAGGCGCTGGAAAGACCTTATGTTCTTCCTGGAAATATCACGGTCAAAATAGGTGGAAGTCTGGGCATCACCATTTTCCCCTTTGACGAAGGGGATAGCGAAATACTGCTGCGTCATGCTGATCAGGCGCTTTATGTTGCTAAAGCCAATAAAACGGAACGCAAACGTTTTTGGGCCAGTTTCCAGGGAGAAGAGACGTTTTCTGGAGAAACCAATCTGCCGTATTTAACACGGCTTCAGCAGGATGAGAGCCTGATTGCTTATTATCAACCAATTCTGCATCTGGCAACGGGTCGCATCATCGGTATTGAAGCCCTCGCCCGCTTACGGCAAGGAACTGAGATTATTCTTCCCGATACGTTCATTCCCCATCTGGACAACACGGCAGCGCAAATACTCACCAGCAAAATGCTGCGTACTGCCACCCAAACAGCTCAACAGCTTCATCTTGCCGGGTATACGCTGGAAGTTGCCGTTAACCTTCCCCCGGACGCTCTCTTTGCAGACAATTTTTTGTCTGAATTACAGGCTATTCTGGCCGACAGTGCTCTGGCGCCTGAACAATTAACTCTGGAGATTCTCGAAAATGGCGATTTTTTGTCCCTGCAACTGGCCCAGGAAAAAATTGCCGCCATTCGCTCTCTAGGGGTTCGTATTGCTTTGGATGATGTGGGTAGCGCCTACGCCTCGTTGCTGCGTCTGAAAGAAATTGCCGTTGATGAAGTCAAACTGGACCAGTGTCTGGTGCGCGGAATTCCCGAGCAACCCAGTGATCTGATTTTCGTCGGCAGTGTTGCTGCATTGGCCTTGTCCATGGGTTCGCGTTATGTGGTCGAGGGGGCAGAAACGCCGGAGACGCTGGATGCTTTGGCGGTTCTTGGTGTGGACTGTGTGCAGGGTTATGCCATTGCACGGCCCATGCCCGCAGAATCATTGCTTCCCTGGCTTCAGGCCTGGGCACCACAGCCACAAAATAATCAGCCTAAAACCCTGTTGGGTGCTTACGCCTCGCATTTGCAATTCGACAGCTTATATCAGATTGCGCCCGCGATTCTTGGCCAGCTTCCCAGCCTGGGTGACGCTCATCGTTGTCATTTGGGAAAATATCTGGATACCCACGGCCTGGAAGACTCGGCGCTCGCAACAGCGCATCACGCCTACCATGCCTGCATTTCTCGCGAACATAGCTCTGAAAAAATTGCTCGACTCAGAAAGAAAATGGCAGACAACTTTGCGGCTACGCGCGACAACCTTCCCGAAAACCAGGCACGCATTCACCCTGAAAACAACGGTTAGCCAGGAAGCTTTTTGCGCTAATGTCTCTTGCCTGTTGTTCTCAGGCTCAACCTGCCTCGGGTTCAAACCGGAGGGCGGCGGAATTAAGGCAATAGCGCAGGCCAGTGGGTTTAGGCCCATCTGGAAACACATGACCCAGATGGCTGTCGCAGCGGGCGCAACGAATTTCCGTGCGCACCCAACCATAGCTGGTGTCGGTCAATTCGCGGATATGGTCGGGGGCGAAAGGCTCCCAAAAGCTGGGCCAGCCGGTCCCTGATTCAAATTTGCTGGCTGAGCGGAACAAGGGCAGACCGCAAAGAGCACACACATAGTTGCCCGCTTCCTTTTCATGGAGCAAGCCCCCACAAAACGGCGGTTCCGTGCCATGTTCAAATAACACGTGACGAACTTCAGCGGGTAAATCCTTGGCCATTTCGGCACGGGTATTGGCATTAATGGGGGTCAAGTCATATCCTGCAGATGAATTGGGCATTTCCTAAGACTCCTTGGCGTGGAAATACTGCGGAAAAGTATGCCGCAATTTTTCCACCTTGGGCAAAGCAACCGCGCAGATATAAGGTTGATCAGGATTACGGCGGGCATAATCCTGATGATAGCCCTCCGCAGGATAAAAGTTTTCCAGAAGAGATACTTCAGTCACAATCGCTTGTCCGAATAATCCTGTCGCATTGAGTTCTGCAATATAATCATTGGCCATCTGCTGTTGTGCAGCATTTACGGCAAAAATGGCCGAGCGATATTGCGTCCCCACATCATTCCCCTGGCGATTGCGTTGGGTGGGGTCATGGGCCACGGCGAAAAAAACCTGCAACAGGCGGCCGAATGATAAACGCGCCGGATCAAAATGAATTTGCACTGCTTCGGCATGACCGCTTGTACCACTACAAACCGCCCGATAGTTAGCCGTTTCCTGAGCGCCTCCGGTATAACCCGAAACCACCCGGGTAACCCCTTCCAGCGCAAGATAAACGGCTTCGGTGCACCAGAAGCACCCCCCTGCGAGCACAGACATTCCTGGCGTAGAGGCATCTGGTTGCTCACGCTGGGGAGCTGGTATTTGCATGACCATCAATCACCCTCCTGTTTTTCTGGAAAAGACCGCAAAGCACTTGACCCAACGCACCAATCTCATGAGCATAGCCGCAAATCAACGATTGACCAAGCTGGAGACATCATGAATGGAGCAAAAATCTGAAGCGGCCAATCGGGAGTCGGCGCATCTCAACCGCCCCCACAATAATCTGGAGATTCCCATGCTCTGCAAGCAATCAACCTAAAACGGCCGTTGGTTAGGGAGCTTTGCAGCGGCCCTGATATATCGGGATGCGACAAACAAGAGTATTTGCTAGTATGAATGAATTGCACTTAATAAATCAGCGTGGGAGTTTTAAAAGATGGCTTTAAACAGACTGTTCCGCAATACGACATTACTGGCTGGAGGTATGTTGCTTGCAGGTTGTGCCAACGTCACCACCGCTCATCTGAAACCGGCGGAACACCTGGTCCAGCAAAATTTCCATGATAAAATCCATGTCACCAAAGTCTTTCCTGGTCCCGTCCACAGCCTGACGGGTATTGTCGTTGAAACGGACCAGCACCAACAGGGCATATTATGGATGCTGGCCGACAAATATCTGTTATTAGGCCCGGTAGTTAATGCCCAGCAGGAAAACATCACCGGACATTATGCAGACAAGTACCTGCCTCAACCTGCTAAAGTACCTGCTGAAAAAATTGCGCCTGCAGCCTTGGCAGCACCAGGTTTTACCATCGGACATTCGGGACCGCTGATGGTCGCATTCATGGATCCCAACTGTATTTTCTGTCATCTGCTCTGGGAAGCGCTGCAACAACCGGTCGCCGAAGGCAAGGTCCGGGTAAAAGTGGTTCCTGTCGGCTTCCTCAAGCCATCCAGCCCAGCCAAGGCGGCAACCATTCTCGCGTCAAAAAACCCTGCCGAAGCCTGGGCCAATAACGAAAAAGGCTTTGATTTGCATACCGAAGAAGGCAGCACCAAACCCCTGAGTCATATTCCTTCGGTAGACGAGGCAGCGGTTAAGGCCAACACCCAACTCTTACACCAGACCGGAGAAACGGCCACCCCCGCCCTGTTGTACTGCATCAAAACGGCCAAAGGGCTGGAGATGCAGATGAAGCACGGAATTGACGTGCACCGCACACCGGAGTTCATCCAGAAACTGGGGGGCAGCGTCGATGCCCAAGGCTGCATCCCTGGCGCTTGATTGTCTAAGCTGATTGCCCCTTAGTGGGTCTCCCAACGCCAGGCATCAGCAATGATGTTGGCCAGATCCGCATAGCGAGGTTGCCAACCCAGTTGTTCCCGGATTTTGCGTGAGTCCGCTACCAGGCGGGCGGGGTCTCCGGCACGCCGAGGCTCATCTTCACAGGTAATGGTACTGCTCGTCACCTGCCGGGCAACATCTATGACTTCCTGTACCGAAAAACCATTCCCATTCCCAAGATTAAAAGCGCAACTATCACCCCCGGCGAGAAGATGTTCCAGTGCCAGCCAATGTGCTTCAGCCAGGTCAGTTACATGGATATAGTCACGAATACAGGTCCCATCGGGGGTGTCATAATCACGCCCAAACACGCGGATCTGGGCACGCCGCCCGGAAGCTGCCTGTAACACCAATGGGATCAGATGGGTTTCCGGATCATGACGCTCACCCATTTCTCCATCGGGATCTGCCCCTGCCGCATTGAAATAGCGCAAACAAGTAGATTTGAGCCCATAAGCGCGGTCGTAGTCAGACAGCGCCTGCTCCACCATCCACTTACTTCGTCCATAGGGATTAATAGGGTCTTTGGGATGATTTTCATCAATGGGAGTATATTGAGGTTCACCAAAAATCGCTGCTGTAGAAGAAAAAATAAATTTTTTGACATCAAATGCAACCATCACATCCAGAAGATTCAGCGTATTACTGACATTGTTCTGATAATATTTGGCAGGCTCCTGCACGGACTCTCCCACCTGAATATAAGAAGCAAAATGCATGACCGCATCAAATGAATGCGTTGAGAAAATCCGATTCAGTAGACGGGTATCCGCTATATCTCCATAAACAAATGTGCCGCCACTAACAGCATCACGATAACCACCGGAAAGATTATCCAGAGTCACCACCTCGGCTCCACCCTGAAGCAGGCGTTTCACCATGTGGCTACCAATATAACCCGCACCACCCACTACCAGAATTTTCATGAATTGTCTGCCTCTGTCAGATAATGCGTTTACTGAACAATTAATCCTATGGATTCTAGCGAAAAAGCGCAGTATGGGGCAAACTATCCTCAGTTAATCAGGACTCTCATTCCGTTTCCAAAGGACCTTATGAATCCGCCATTTTTAAATCCATGGGTGTACTCTGCGGTATTGTTTATTGGCTTGATTTTATGCGTTTTTATAGGCTTCAAGATCGGCAAACGTAGTCGGGCTGACGGAGGTTCCGGGGCACTGAACGGGGCCGTATTCGGGCTTTTGGGGTTACTGTTGGCGTTTTCCTTTTCCGGTGCCGCCGAACGCTTTGAACATCGCCGCGATCTGATTACCGAGGAAGCCAATGCGGTTGGCACCGCCTATCTGCGGCTAGAGTTATTGCCAGCAACGCAGCAGGTGGCTCTACGCAAAAAAATGCAACAATATCTGCAAATCCGTCTTGAAACTTATCAGCGCATCGGTACCAACACTCCTGCTGCTCTGAACGCCTACCAGCGTAGCGTTCAATTACAGCAACAAATCTGGACAGAAGCGACCCTGGCGGCCCAACACACCGGCAATACAGCCATATTAAGCTTGGTCAGTCGTGCATTGAATGCCATGTTTGATATTACCACCACCCGCCTTGCCGCCACCCGAAATCATCCACCAATAGTCATAGATATTCTGCTTTTCGCACTGTCCTGGATTTCTGCCCTGCTGGCAGGCTATGGCATGACCGACCACAAGCGCATTCCCTGGTTACAGGTCATCATTTTTTCCGCCGCGCTGACCATCACCATTTTCGTGATTCGTGATCTGGAATATCCACGTCTCGGTTTCATCCGTGTCGACTCAGCGGATCGGTTACTGGTCGAAACCCTGCAGGGGATGCAGACAAGCGGTCCCAAGAGGGTCGCAGGTTACCATGGGGACTGAAGCGATATGCTCCGTTGTACCAACCCAACCCGAACAAAGCCAGATTTTGATTATAGTAATGAACAGGTGGATAACCATAAAGTCCCGTGGCGGGGCTACGCTCGGCTTCGAGGCGGGCTAGCTGCACTTTCGCCGCCTCCGGCATCTTATACTGTACCAAAAAAGGGAGAAGTGCTGCCGAAAAACCGCTGGGTCCCGTACCCTGTACCAGCCCCGATTGATAATTCTCTTGTAGCGGTGGCAGATCATGTGTCTTCATGTATAAAGCCATTCCCCAGAGGGAATCGAGTACTGCTTTAGCACCCGGAGTATCCGGATTGGTCATTCCCGCCCAAAGATAGACTCTAATCGCATTGTAACGTCCTTCCACGCCTTGCGGAGCTGGGAAGTAGCCTCGATCGGGACTATAGCTAATCCAGTCAGGCGAAAAACCATGGGGAGATGTCTTGGCGATAACTCTCGGCAGGTATTTAGACATCTCCCGCCAGGGTCCATCAGGGAGGGCATCGGCAAGGCTGGCCAACAGAAATGGGGGCAAGTAACTGGGATTGATCACCAAAGAGGCACCGAAACGGAAATATTTTTCTCCGGGAATGAGCATGGGCCCAGCCCCCTTCATGGGCAAAATCTCTTGGGCGGCAATCTGCTGAGCCAAAGACCTTCCCATTTGGGTGTAGTGTTCATTATTCCATAGACGCCCTGCCTGCAGGAGGTCATAAGCAATCCACAAGTCAGAATCGGCGGCGTGATTGCCGCTGAGGGGACCCCATTGGCCGTCGTCCTGTTTGCCCCAGCGCCAAATGGGTAGATTCTGTGCCAAATTTCCTTGGGCCAGATTTTTCTGAGTCCAACTCAGGATGCGGGCAAATGTCTGAGGCTCATTACTCACCAAGGCAAAAAATAAGGCATAAGACTGCCCCTCGGAGGTGGTGATCCCACCCTCGACCCAGTCTATGACCCGGCCCTGGGGATCAATGAAATGCTGCTGATAAGCACTCCAGAACTGCAACCAAGCGCTTGGCACCGCAGCCGCAGCGCTGAGGGGGCTCATCAAGAGCACTATTAGCCCCAGCAGACGGCACGCTTGTCGCCACCATCGCCTCATGGTAGTGCTCGTCCGGGACTCGCCATGAGTCGGGCTGAGGCCAAGTCAGGCAGACGATTACCTGCAAACACATAGCGGAGATCAAGGCCGAACTGCGCTTGGGAGAATGCAGGACTGGCCTGATAACTGGCCGCCCCATCGACAAACCAATGATGAGAAAGCTGCTGGGTGAACAGGACATTGAGAGCGCCGGAAACATCGCTCGTCTGGGCGGCAGTGTAACTGCTGTTGGCCAAATCCAGACCATCTCCCAGTGATGACAATTGGGAGCGCAAGTTGGGAGCACCTATAAATGGGGCGGCCGCCGTCCGTGCCCACTGATAGCCCAGAGAAGCAGCTACAGAGAGCTTCCCATTGGACCACCAGTGACTGAGCGCCATGGCCAGCTGGGGCTGAAGTAACCAGCTGGGACTGTAATAGTCCCCATAACCAGGACTGGAAAAATTCTGGTTATGGGCGTAACCCTCACCATACGCTGCCGGGCCTATGGCGGCCCACCAATGGGCGTTGCTGAGCACGGGCTTCATTGCCGACAGATACGTTGTCCAGCCTGGATTGTTGTCCAAATTCCGTCCCGTGATGAGATCAAAATGACTACTGACCAGATAATCCCAGGAATTAGGTTCAGGACCTGCCCAATACAAGCTTCCACCCAACTCATTGTGCATAGCGGCACCCCACTGGTAATCCAGCGTATGGGATTGTAGCCCGCTTGATGGATCAGATAGACTTACCTGCGCGTTCACACCCTGGTAAGAAATCCAGGTCTGCTGCACAGCCTGCCGCAAAGCGTCCAGTTGCAGGTAGGATTTGGACTTTCCTAAATCCCAGCGATACTGAACTGCTCCTTGAGGTGTACCACCGCCGATACTGGAGGGAGAGGTCCAACCCAACGCCACACGCCAACTTTGGCCAGGGCGAACATCATCAAGGCCCAAAAGAAAACCAGGGGCCATCCAATTCCTTCCAGACGGCGCCTCGGAACTTAGCATGGCACCTTGGTCATTACGGACAGAAGCATTCAACGAAGCCGAATTAGCCCGCACCGAGGGGACGGAAAGCTGGGCGAAGCCCGCCAAATGCCAATTGAAACCCCATTGTCCCAAAAAACCGGGGGCCAGCGCATTGAAATTGTTGCCATCACTCCCAGAACCCCCACGCCAGATACCTGTTGCTGCAATGGCTAGGTAACTAGATCGTTTTTCTGGCAGCTCGATATGACCATCAGCAGCTAGGCGCCATGGAATTTCGTTGATCCAGGATATATTCCGGGTCATGCTCTCCATGGGTAGGAGGGTAGTCAATATCCCGCTGCGCTTACGCGCCAAATCGTAAGCATGGGAAAGGTTTTTGGCAGCAAAATCTGCAGTGACAATCCCACCGGCGTTAGCACGATCAGGTTTTTTCTCGTACAAGGAGGAAAAACCTCTGCTGGCAGCTGCATATTGTTTGAGATGCAGCAGGGACCAAGCCTGAATACTCTTTAAACCTAGTGGGAGAGCCTTGCTTTTCTGGCTAAGAGCGAGGTCGTCCAGTGTTTTTGCGTAACCCTTCTGTTCGTAGGCCTGTAGCCCTCTCTGCTGGTAATACCACGCGAAAATCGGTTTGGCACTGTTAGCCGCTGGGGAGAGATGAGCCAAGCTTTGTGCTGTAAGATCCAGATCTCCATCAGCCATGGCAATGCTGCCTACTGTCTGCCAATCGGCACTTTTCTTGGACCACTGTGCCGCCATAAACCACCAGTGCAGGGACTCCTTGGGTCTTCCCAACGCGCCCAAAATCGCCGCAATCAGACGGGCATCTTGCGCCTGATGTCGGGCCTCGATAGCAGCCAAATGCGGTTGCAGATCTAACCATGCACGCTCGTTCTGACCAACAAAATGACGTCGAGCAGCATCGCCCAACAAGACGCCCAGATGCCATTTTTGCAGGGAGGGAAGTTGATTTGGATAACGCTTTTCTACGACCTTAAGTAAAATCTGCACGACAGAACTTGGCATGACTTCTGCCGCTTCTTCAAGCTCCGAGAAGGCATCCTTGTAGTTGTTGGCAAGGTGAATCTGCCGATAATAGTAACGTCCGGCCTTGAGCAAACTACCTTGGTGGGCTTCGGCTTGGGCCA
This sequence comes from Acidithiobacillus concretivorus, assembly GCF_018853445.1. GTDB lineage: Bacteria > Pseudomonadota > Gammaproteobacteria > Acidithiobacillales > Acidithiobacillaceae > Acidithiobacillus > Acidithiobacillus concretivorus. The sequence continues at coordinate 15,546 of NZ_JABELD010000068.1, read as the reverse complement.
ACCACTGCTGATTTTCCAGATAGGGAGACGCAAATACAGCCGGAAGACGCCGAGACATGGCCAAAATCGTCGTCCATTGCCGCTTCTTGGCAAGCTCTGGTATTGATTGTGCAGCCAATTCGGTTGACAAGCGCGTCAGCAGGGCTGCGGGAGCATGGTAGTCTGGTAAATCCTTCTGGGCTATACGAATCCGGGTCTGAATTTGTGTTGGTGTTTCCCCATTTTGCTGAGCCCGCCAAAGCTCTCTGTCTATCAATACTGAACGCATCTTTTGAAGTGTTTTTGCCGCGTCGCTGGCGAAGGGACCATGCTGATACTGGTCCGCAAAAACATGAATCTGACCCTTGGCTACTGGTAGAGGACGGTCGCGAAGACTCTGCCAAACTTCCTGCTCTGCTAAAACAAAGCGCATATTGGCACTGGGCCGCCAGCCTTGAAATCTATTTCGTGTCTGGGCAATGAGCTTTCTGGCAGAATCCAGGTCCCGAGCGTTGATAGCCCTCCAGATGGCTGATGTTGCTGAATTGAGGGTTTTACCGGACATTCCTTTGGAACCGGTTATCTGTTCAATCATTGAACTGGAATGTTCTTGCCCCAAGACACTTGCAAGAGCAGAACGTACCGGCAAGAACAGCACGGCAGCCAAACAACCGAGCAACATCAGAAGTCGCCCAAAGGGCCGGGAAGGATTATCCATGAGCCCCCCACTGTTTGCGACGGTGTTGAGACAACCATCCTGCCGAAATGCTGCCCAGGAAAAGAATTGTCAGCACTACGATCACCCACCAGATGGGCCGTAACGAAAAAAGGTAAATCCAGTACCATGAACTTTGATGATTTCCATAAATCTGCTGTTTGCCCAACATCACCGAGTGATAATGGCCATGAGCATCCAACCAGGCAAAGTCTCCGGTCAATGTGGACCAGTTATCCTTTTGGACGAGCAGATTTACCGCAGACTCGGCCGACTCCACTGATGGTACCAAAAACCACAGATTCCAATGCTCCGCTCCTTTACCCGCTGGAGTTTCCAGCAGATACGCCCGGGCCAAAGGGTTTTGGCTACTGTTCCATTGACTCTCGGAACCAGGGCTTTGCCAACGAAGAGCACCGTGTACGAACTGAACTGGCACATTGGTTTGCGCTGCTGATCTCAAATCCGCTGGCGTCCCAAGAATCACCTGACTGCCTCCACCTGGCAATGGATGCCCCATGAAAACGACTGCGGCTGGCAAAGTACTGCGGCTGACCTGAGCTAGTTTGGCAAATAAAGTTAATCCCGCAGATAACAATTCTGACGTGGAGTTCAGATAGATCATACGTAGACTTTTGGCATTGCCGTCGCGAACCAGAGGAAAAGCCGTTCTTGCCAGTAGCTGTAGATTGGGCAGATGAGCATATTGGTGGGTTTTCGGAAGGCGCATGGTCGATCCCGGTAGGATTTTCACATGGGCTCCATGCACATCCAGACTGAGTCGATTGACTCCAGCCACCAAGGCGGAGAAAGGAACAGTGGTCGTATAATGACCCACTCCGGTTCCAAGCTTCCACTGAGAAATCCAGTTGCCATTTGCTCGAACAATCACCAACGGTCTCTGCTCAGAGTGCCTGCCAGGATCAACTGCCAGATTCAAATCCAGGGTCATTTGCTTCTGACGATCTGCGAATTGGCCACCAGGCATCCAAAAGGAGAAATGAAGAAGACTCAATGCCCCCCCCCACAAGGGAGGCATCAATCTGTTCTACGCGTCCAACCTTCGCTACACCACCGGGCTGGAGAACGGGCTGCCCTCGCCACAAGTTTGGGCGCCCTGCCGTCTTTGTATCCACCGATCCGACCTGCCAGTTGTCACCCAGTGGAAGGTCTCCTCGGTTCTGCGCAAAGGCCTGTGCCGCCCGCAACACCGCATCATCGTTACGACCCGTGAAGGACAACTCCAATGCTGTTCGCGAATCATCCACAGGCCTCAGTAGTACTCTCGCATCGGACCCAGAAATTTTGCTCGTCCCTTCAGCAGTCTGGGCCCCAAGTAAAAGAATCAGGGGTGCGGACCGTGCTGTTGCCTGCGCAATATTTGGCAACACCTGTACCGCGACGGTTTTGTCCGTGCGCATTGCAATATCAGCCACCGCCTGTTGCGCGGCCTGAATAAGAACGGGAGATATTCGCCCCAGGAATACTACGGGCAATGGGATTGATGCATCCTGATCTCTTTGAAAAAGAGTCTGGAGATCATTGAACTGGATTGTTCTCCAGGGTTTTGGCTGCAATCGAAACTGCAGCTGCGATTCATACGCGTCAATCTGCGTCCATCCCTTGACGGAATCTCCGATAATACCTTTTGGTGAGCGCAAGGCGATGGAGAGAATCTGATTACCTCCTCCGAGCTCACCGGGTTCCAGCAAAACAGTCAGTTCGCCCTGCGGATAATCTGGATTTTCCCGAACGGCTCCCACATCCTTACCATTGAGCGCAATAACCAGCTCTGTTCCTGGCGCAGTGCTTGGCCCAACAAAATAGTGTAATGCCAGCGTTGAGTGGACGGCCTGTTCCTGCGCAGGAATTTGCCAAGTGGCTTGGAGCTTGGGCTGATTACCGTTAAGACTGATAAACCGCTTGCTCTCCATCAACTGCGCCAGAGATTTTTGTTCTACTGAGGCCCAACACTGGCCAGTCTCAAGCAAAAACAAGGTTCCAAGAGCAAGCAGGAAACCCAAGCAAGGAAAACCGCCCCACTTAATCCTGGACCAGACAATCTGCATCATAAATAGCGCCTCGATCTGCGCACCGCTTTACCCATGTCGTAACGTCGGCGCTGACGCAAATTCCACAGCAGGTATGATTCTCGCCCACGTTGGTAAAGAAACCGTCCCCAATACCAAAGGCCAGCTCCAGTCTTGGCCAGAAAATAGGCATAGGCAGCCAGGAAGCCGAGCCGACGACGACGCGCAGCCAACAAGGCAGTCACCTGATTACTGTGACCATACAAAAACCTAACCACAATCTGGAGTTGTTGCTGATCCACATACGCAAACTGGACCCCAAAACGATCGCCAATCCCATCTATGGACTTAACGGGAATTGCATCACTTCGTATGGAGCTCTCTTCATCTACGAGATGTACTGCCCTGATAACGCTGGCTAACTGGCCAGCACTAGCCGGCCATGCATTACGTGAAAAACCCACGCCACCCATCGAAAGATCCAGCGCTGGTAATCGCAATACACTGCCATCTCGCAGTTCCAGATCGACTTTCATTCCTGCGGGTGCGGGTACCCGATAATTCTCTCGATGTTGGCGACGCTCCAACATGACGACCATGGTTGCAGTAATAATGATGAAGTTAAGCAACTCCCAGAGCAAGGTAAAAACCAACTGTGGTCGCTCACCTGGATGCACATACCAACGCCAAATACCAATGACCAGAGACAGTAGGATGATCCCAAAAAAAACACTCTGTACCTTGGCTGCTGAAGAAATAAAATCGTGATCCAGCTGCTCGCCCTTGGGGGTCACATTGAAGGGTCTTTTCCCTGGTCTAAGCAAGGTGCTGAATAACATGATCGCCGCCAACGGCGTTTGCACCATCTCATATACATCTGATGTCAGTGGCCAGCGCACCTTTCCATAGACAAAATCCGAATAGATCCAGTTCGCCAAAAAATAGGGAGCACCATAGATCAGGTATTGCTCAATGGTTGCGTTATATATCATGACACCAAAGAGCAAAAACATGGATGGCGCCAACATGTTGATCATGCGGGCATACGGAAAAAGCCAGTACGAGAAACTGGTAATATAGGTTAACCGTTGTGCAATGCTGAGGCCATTGGCAAACAAGGGGTTCTTCATTTGCAGAATCTGGATAGCTCCCTGAGCCCAGCGTACCCGCTGACTAATGAGACTGGTAACTGTCTCGGGTTGCAAACCGAGAACCTGCGAACGATCCAAAAATACACTTCGATACCCCAGAGAATGCAATTTCATTGCGGTTTCGACATCCTCGGTTAAGGTCTCCGTCTGTATTCCCCCTATTTCCTGTAATAGGGAACGACGAATAACTGCCGCTGATCCGACAAAAAAACTGGCCTCCCATGAATCCAGACCTGCCTGGATATAACGTTGGAAGAGCTCAGCCTCCGCCGGAGCATCATGAAAAATGTTCAGATTCTTTTCTACCGGATCCGGATTAATGAAGCTGTGTGGGGTTTGCACCATCGCACACTTGGGATCGGCCAGAAAGAATCCCGCAGTATTTTTCAGGAAATCGCGAGTGGGTACATGATCGGCATCCAGAATAACAATCAGGTCGCCATTAAGAGAGGGCAATGCCGCATTGACGTTTCCAGCCTTGGCATGATCATTGTGTTGCCGCGTGTGATAAATAGCACCGACCGCCTCACAAAGCGACTGCAAGTCACGACGTCGAGCCTTGGAGGCCTCCGCAATTTTCGGGTTGGCACAACGATCATCTGTGCCCCCATCATCCAACAGGTGTACACAAAACTTTTCTTTGGGATAATCAATCTGCAAAGCACCCAACAGAGTTACCCTGAGAATTTCTGTGGTTTCGTTGTAAGTTGGGACCAATACGTCCACTGCTGACCACGAGTCAGCATCTAATGGCAAGGGGACAGGTTGGCGATGCCTCGGAGTGAATGTCACAAAGAATCCCAGAATGGCGTACCCCGCAGCATAAAGCTCTGCCAGAAACAGCAAGGTGCCAAAAAAGTCGCTGGCAAAGCCATATCCCCCGATGGTGAATTCCACCCGCCAAACTAAATATCTAAATATCAGATAAATAGCTATGACAATATTGGTGACTCGAAAGGAATCCACAAGCAACTGCGGTAAGACCAAACGTTTGAGCAGAAAAAGTTGCAGCATCAGGATGCCGACCAGGACCACGCTCACCAAGGCCTGAGCCTGATTACTGACTGGCAACAACGCCAAGACAAAAGCCAGGAATATCGAGGCCACAAATCCTGAAACCGCCAACCCGAGCAGCAACGCTTCCAACCATTTGCCTTGCTTAAAAGGCATGACGCAAAGTCTCCCAATTCTCGGCATACCAATGCAAAGTACTGCAAAGACCATCTTCTAGAGGAGTCATTGGCCTCCATCCTAAGTCCACACGTGCGCGCTCAATTTCAAGGTACTTTATCGCCGCTTTCTCCCGTGGAGCCCCGTGAAACAGCGGCGTCCGCCGCTCGCCATCAAAGAGAATGCTCAGCCGTTCCGCAACTTCAGTAATAGAGGTTGCGGTTCCCGTACCGAAATTGAAGGCCTTTCCCGAATGATTTTCTAGAGACTCTCCAAGCCTTAGATACGCATCAGCCATATCACCAACGTGCAGAAAATCAAGACGGGAGCTACCATCATCACGAGCACCAAAATCGTAACCTCTGCCTGCGAGCAGATTGAAAATCGCTCGCGGAACAAGACGACTAAAATTGGTGTCCCCTGGTCCGTAGGTATTCATAAATCGGCACACGCCAACTTGTAAACCATAGACTTTGGCATAGGTCCGGGCCACACAGTCACTCGCAACCTTCGATGCAGCGTAGATGTTACTGGCTTCGAGGGGTGGGTCGGACTCTTGCAGAGCCCGGTCGTCGGTGGTCATGCCATAATAGGCCCCGCTGGAGGCAAACACCATCCGTTCCACTGTATCACTCCGACGCATGGCCTCAAGCAGGGTATACGTACCCATGGCATTCACGCTAAGGGTTTCCATTGGCAGGACATTACTGGATGGTACGATGGGCTGGGCAGCAAGATGAAAAATCGTATCAACGGCAAAACGGGATAAATTCAAACGTAGAAAATCGCTATCACGAATATCGCCTACCCAGACCTGTAAGTGTCTATCAATACCTTGTATCTGCAAATATGAACACTGCGGCAATACCCGATCCAACACAAAAACACGTGCACCGAGCTGGAGCAAACGCTCACACAAGTGTCCTCCGCCAAAGCCAGCACCGCCAGTAACCAGACAATTCTTACCCTGCCAAAAGATGGACATGATTCTCTCCTTCCTTCGCAAGCTGATAATGTTCCCGGTAGAAACGAATCGTTTTGGTCAAGCTATCAAGAAATTCATGGGCTGGCTGAAAGGCAGTATCCTTGACAAGCTTTTCACCATTCAGATGCTGCTTGATAATGGCATGGATAGTGGAGGCGTTCGCTTTTACCTTAACGGCAATACCATTATCCAGGATGGCTTGGGCACGCTGTTGATCCACTGCCTCCTCAACCCCTGCAGCCAGTTCAACAATGGTCCGCAGCATGACCGGTGTACTCATGTAGGTCCCCCCAGCCAAGTTGTAAACTTCTCCCCGACACACGTTACTATGAGCCAGCAGAATAATGGCATTGACCAGTTCATCGACATACAGATAATCACGCTGATGTTCAATGGCATCGAAATACAACTCCGGTGCCATTGGTTCAGGATTACCAAAAATACTTTGCATAGCCTTTGGTAACAGCCGATATTCAGAGTTGAAATCATAGGGACCAAAAATATTACACATTCGTAACGTCACAGTCGGTAATTGAAATGCTTCATGATAGGTTCGTGAAAACACATCGGCCGCCAGTTTTGCAGAGTCATATACTCCGATTCCACGCAACGGTGTCAAATGTTCGAAGTAAGAATCGCCATCCATTTCACCGTAAACCTTATCGGTTGATGAGAGAAAAATCATGTTCGGCTTGTGCACAGAGAGCCGACAAGCCTCTAACACATTGATCCAGCCCATGGTGTTGGCCATTATCGTGTCATATGGGGCGTGCAATGCCTTTTCGATAACCGATGCATATGCAGCAAAATGGAAAATGTAGTGGAAACGATATTGATCAATGATTTCACACATACTTTTCTTATCAGTGACATCTGCCTCAACAACATTGAGTTGTTCACGAAGACCCAGGCGAGGACAATTGATCATGGACAGACGATCAGTGGAAGTATCAATATCAAGCACTGTCACATCTGCGCCGCATTGCAGCAACCGACGCGCGACATGACCACCAACAAAACCGAAACCACCGGTTATGAGGATTTTCTTGGCATGAAAATATTCCTGAAGCTGCCGCAATTTTGCGATATTCGAATCCCTGAATTCTTGTAGCATATTTTTATCCTTTTAATTGTATGGCGTGATCATACCCGCTAGCAGCGATAAAATTTAAGTGATAATGCGGAATAAATATATTTTCTGCTATTTCTAGCAGAAATCATGCCAAAATGTTTTCTGTTGATTTTTAGACTGTTCCTGAACCCATCGTGGGCTCACTGTTTCAGATACCATACACATTAGAAAAATCTTGCATAAGATAGTTTTTATATCAGTAGGTTACCGATCGTTACATACACGTTACAAGATTCTCATCGGCAATTTCTTGCAAGCAAATACAGCATCAAACCAGTTTGAAAAAGTACTTCAAAATTATTCACAACATTTTGTTAAATTGGTGTTTTGAGGAATTTTCAGACGCGAATAGTTATGGATTTTTTGGATATGTAAAGGAGGGTTACGAAAAGACGTTAATAGCGACTTGAGGTATACTGGCAACAGTGAGCAGGGCCGCACCTTGCACAAATGAGAATTTTACCCGTGCATAAGCTGGGAGCACTTGTCCGAGAGTGGTCTACAAGAACCCCGTGTCTGCTGGCCCGCCAGCAGAAATAAGGTAAGGGAACATTTATGCAAACCCAACAAGGGGAGCAACCTATTGCGACCCCCTCCGCTCGCCACAATGAACCGCAAGGCGGCGAATAGGGGATTGAACCCTGTTGTCAGAAAACGGTGCGGCGAGAGAAGGAACCAGATCTGATAAAATCATATAAATCTGAGCACTAGATTGGTGCCCAGGGACGGAATCGAACCGCCGACACGAGGATTTTCAGTCCTCTGCTCTACCGACTGAGCTACCTGGGCCAAGAGCGCGTATTTAAGCGGGCTCACGCCCGGAAGTCAAGGCCAGAGCGCGACGATATAAAAGACGGTGGGCCATTCCGCTTTGCGCTTCAGCAATTCGCACCGCCTGGGTCAGTGGCAACTCCTCGAGCAAAGGGGCAAGCCAGCGATCTGCTTCCTGTTCACCCGGGTCTTGTTCAGGTGCCCCGCCGAGAATCAAAGTCATTTCGCCGCGCACTTTATCCGGATGCTGCGACAGGCGTTCCAGCAACCCGCCCAGAGAGTCGCGCAGACATTCTTCGTAGATTTTGGTCAGCTCCCGACAAAGCGCTGCAGGCCGATTCAGCCCCCAAAGTTCCGCCATATCCGTTATGGTTGCCACAATGCGATGAGGGGCTTCATAAAAAATCATGGTCCTTGATTCCGACTGTAACACCGCAAGACGAGCCCGACGGGCTCCCGCTTTGGCTGGTAAGAATCCTTCAAAGCTGAAGCGATCACTGGGCAGGCCTGACAAAGACAACGCTGCCACAGCGGCATTGGGTCCAGGGATAATGGTGACCGCCAACTGCTGTTCGCGCAACAACGCCAGCAATGGAAAACCAGGATCGGAAATCAACGGCATCCCGGCATCAGAAAGCAGGGCAATCTGCTCACCGGCAGCAATGCGCTGGGCAATTTGCGGGGCCAGTGCCCGCTCGTTATGTTCGTGCAACGCCATGGTTTTGGGCTGTACGCCAAGATGCTGAAACAAACGCTGAGCATGACGGCGATCTTCCACCAGGATTAAGCTGGCATGGGCAATAGCCTGTCCGGCCCGTGGCGAAAGATCCTCCAGATTGCCGATGGGGGTAGCGATAATCGTCAACAGCCCGGAATGCATTTCAGTCATTGAACCACTGCTCCATTCTCCATACACTCTGCTCATGAAACTGCCGACCAGTTTATTCCATTTGCCACGTTTGACCGCCACACTGGCTGTCGCGGCCGCCCTGAGCGCCTGCGCGAGTATGCCACAGAAGCCGGCGTCCGTGCTCAGTACCGCTCCGGCTCCTGTAGCCACTGCGGCAAACCCTCCTGAAGCGGCAAGTGCCCAGCAGGCAGATGCGTTACTCGCAGAGGGGCATGACCTGGAAGCCGCCAAAGACTACATCAAGGCGGCGGCGGCCGTTCAGGGCAAGACACAACTCCAGTATTTGCTGAAGGCTGCACAAGCCTCCCTAGAGGGCAACAGGGCTCCAGTAGCGGTACTGCTCGCCGATGAAGTTCTGCGCCTGGAACATGACGATAACGGTTTACGTGGGCAAGCCTTGTGGGTACGCGCCCAGGGATTGATGGATCAGGGACAGACACCCAGGGCCAAAGGCAATCTGGAAGAACTGCTGACCATCGCCAGCACACCGCAAAATGTGCGGGCCGAAGCCATGGGAACCCTTGCCACGTTATATACGCAAGAGGGGCATGAACTGACTGCCCTGAATTTTCTGATAGAACGGGACAGCCTGCTCAGTGGTGCGGCCATCCGCAAAAACCATCAGCGTATTCACGCTCTTCTGGACTCTGTTTCCTCGGCGCGCATTCAAAACTGGCAGGGACGCAGTGGTAATCCCTTGGTACAGGAATGGCTCGCCATTGCCCTGATTAGTCGCCATAATCCTGATCCGGATCAACGCAAAGCCGCTATCAATGCCTGGATGGCCGCGCATCCTGGCCACCCACCCATCAATTTTACCAGCCATGACGAACTGAACGTCGCAGACACTACCAGCAGCCAGGAGGGCAGCATTTGTGCGCTGCTTCCCTCCACCGGGAGTTATGCGGGACTTTCTCAGGCCCTCAGTGCTGGCATGGAAACGGCGGCACAGCTGACCTCCGGGCCGGCCGTCAAGCTGCTGCAAAGTACTGGAAATCCGAGTTATACCGCCGTGCTTTTTGAGCGCGGAGTCAAGGAAGGTTGCCAGATATTTGTCGGGCCATTGTTACCGCAGGACATCAATGCCGTGGCCAGTGTACGCAAACCTTCAGATCCTCCGGTTATTGCTCTGGGTTCCGATGCCGGGGTACAACAACCGGGGTTATATACTTTCAGTCTGAGTCGGGATGTTGCGGCGCGTCAAATTGCCAATCAGGGCTATGCAGCAGGCTACCGACGGGTCTATGTGTTGTATCCGCAGGATTCCAGTGGCGCTGCCATTCAGGCCGATTTTATCGATACCTGGAAAAAACTGGGTGGCAGTGTCGCAGGAGTCGCCACCTATCTACCTGGTCATTCTCTTAATGGTCAGGCGCAGCAACTGCTTAGCGGGACCAGCTCAACGCATGATTTTGTTTTCCTGGTCGCAGACAGCAAAAATGCCAACGCTGCAGTCACAGCCATTCGTTCCATCAACAGTAATATCCCGATTTTCAGTCCAGCGCTTTTGCATGGAGCCACGCTCCCGAGCGATGCGCAAAATCTTTCCGGAATTGAGTCTGTGGATATGCCCTGGGTTATTCAACCGGCTACGACCAAGCCGCAGGCCGCTGCACTCCTCCACACGAGCCTGCCCAATGCCAGTGATGCGCAGTGGCGGATGGCGGCTTTTGGTCTGGATGCCTACCAGCTTGCCGAAAACATCCTCGCCAAACAATTTAGTCACCCACTCAAAGGCGCCACCGGAACCTTACATTTTGGCAAAGCGGGCCGCGTCGTGCGTGACATGGAATGGATGGAAGTAGAGAATGGCGCAATTGTGCCTTTACCAGCCATTCCCAAACCCGGCAGCTAAATTAACGTATGCCTTCGCCGCGCCAAAACTTCGGTCAGCAAGGTGAGGATCGCGCTTTAGCTTTGCTGCTGAGGGCCGGACTAAAATTGCTGTTGCGCAACTTTCGTTGCCGTTCCGGGGAGATCGACCTGATCGTACTGGATAATGAGGCGCTGGTGTTCGTGGAAGTGCGCCAGCGCACCCATAATCGGCAAGGGTCTGCCGCCGACAGCGTCAATTATCGTAAACAGCAGCGTTTGATTCGCGCTGCCGAATATTTTTTATTGCGTAATCCCCGGCATGGTCTGCGTTCTTGCCGATTTGATGTGATTGCTATTGACGGTGACGCAGCGCCGGAGTGGATTCGCGATGCGTTCAGAGTGCCCAGCCCATGACCATGCCTAACCGGATAAATACCGCCTTGCGCGCCAGCATCGCCACCAAGGAACACGCCGCGCAGAGTCTTGCTGCACCATTTGCCGACGCCAGTGCAAGGCTGATAACCACACTGCAGAACGGCGGCCAGGTTTTAAGTTGCGGCAATGGTGGTTCATCGGGAGATGCCCAGCATCTGGCCTCAGAGCTGGTCAACCGCTTTGAAAGTAATCGCATGGCCCTTCCCGCCGTTGCCCTCAGTACGGATAGCAGCGTCTTGACCGCCATTGCCAATGATTCTGCCTACACGCAAGTATTCGCCCGTCAGGTGGAGGCCTTGGGCCGACCCGGCGATTGTCTGGTGGCTTTCAGCACCTCCGGCAATTCCGACAATGTTCTGCATGCCATCCGTGCGGCCCAGGCGCGGGGCATGTGGACCTTGGCCATGACCGGCAAGGATGGCGGACAACTTGCCGGCCTGCTGGGGCCGGCGGATATTGAGCTACGCGTCCCTGAAAACAGCACGGCACGCATCCAGGAAGTTCATCTGGTCATCATTCATGCCCTCTGCAGCGATGTGGATGCCGCCTTTGCCGAAAATTCAAACCCGCCCCATAGCGTCGCGTCATTTTCGGGACGGATTCTGCACGACCGGGAGCTGCTCAGGCAGGCCTGCATTTACCGTCGTCCACTGGTGTTCACCAATGGGGTTTTTGATATCCTGCATCGTGGCCATGTCCAGTATCTCGCCGAAGCCCGCGCTCAAGGCGCCTGCCTGGTTGTCGCCGTAAACAGCGATGCCTCCGTGCGCCGACTCGGCAAGGGCGCGGATCGCCCGATCAATTCGGAAGACGATCGTATGGCGGTACTCGCGGCCCTGCAGTCCGTCGATTTCGTCACCACTTTTGATGAAGACACCCCCTTGCAACTCATCGAAAAACTGCAGCCCGACGTCCTGATCAAGGGCGGCGACTGGCCGGTGGAACGCATCGTTGGTGCCCGTGAGGTCCAGGCGCGCGGCGGTCGCGTGCTCAGCATTCCTTTCCGGCACGAACGCAGCACCACCGCCCTGTTGCAGAAAATCCGGAATTCCCGACCATGAGCATCGCCGTCATTCTTCCGGCCCTGCGTGCAGCTCTCGATAGCGAGAGAGTACGGGATGACATTGATACCCTGTCCATTTACAGCCGTGATGACACCCCTGGAAGCTGTCTGCCAGCCCTGGTGCTTTTTCCCCGGAGTCATGAAGAAGTGCAGGCTATCGTCCACATCGCCCGCCGCCATCATTTGCCGCTGGTCCCCAGAGGGGCCGGATCGGGTAATGTTGGCGGTGCGCAACCGGTACCCGGCAGCGCCGTCATCAGTTTTGAATGCATGCAGGAAGTTTGTGATTACAGCCCGATAGATCGGACCATCACCGTAGAAGCCGGCATGATTACCGCTGCGATTAATGACCATGTTGTCCAGGACGGACTTTTTTATCCTCCGGATCCGGGCAGCAGTCCCTACTGCCGGATTGGTGGTAATCTCGCCATGAATGCCGGGGGCCCGCATGCTGTCAAATACGGGGTGACCCGGGATTATGTGCTTGGTTTGCGCGCCGTCACCGGCTGCGGGGAAACGCTCTGCTGTGGAGTGCGTACCAGCAAAGGCGTGGTCGGTTATGATCTGACCCGCTTACTGGTAGGGAGTGAGGGTACGCTGGCGTTGATTACCGAAGTCACCCTGCGCCTGCTGCCTCTGCCCATAGCCAAAGCCACGCTTCGCGCTGCCTATGCCAATACCGCCAGCGCCTGCGCGGCGGTCCAGCGGGTCATGGCGCAAAGACATACACCCAGCGCCCTGGAACTCATGGATCCTCATGCTTTGGCAGCCGTTCGCGCTATGGGTGCTGCAACAGACCTGCCCGCTGCCAGTCAGGCGCTGTTGATGGTCGAAGTCGATGGCGAAAGCGAAACCATACCCTCCCAGCTGGAAGCCGTGCGCCAGGCCCTTGCTGGAGAGGGTAATCTGGAGATCCTGGAGGCCACAGATGCCGAGGCCACGGCGGCACTCTGGGCCGCGCGCAAATCCCTGTCGCCGGCCACCAAAGCCATGGCACCACTGAAAATCAACGAAGATGTGGTCGTCCCGGTCAGTCGTCTGCGCGATTTACTGGAAGCCATTGAAGCTATTGCCCAGGAACAATCCCTGCACATTGTCAGCTTTGGCCACGCCGGTAACGGCAATCTTCATGTCAATTTTCTGGTGCATCCCGAAAACCATGAGGAAATGCGCCGTGCCCGTCAGGGTCTGCAAAAACTTTTTCAGACGGTCCTGCGCCTGGGCGGCACGCTTTCCGGCGAGCATGGCATCGGCAGCAGCAAACGGGAATTTTTACCCCTGGAACTCAGCCCTGAAAATCTCAGCATCCAGCGTGCCATCAAAAAACTGTTTGATCCAGAGGGCATTTTGAATCCTGGCAAATTACTTCCCGAAGGATAAATGCATGAGTAGTATTCTTCACGCGATTCAACCCGTACGCCATATTGCCCTGAAAAACTGGGACGAAACTTTCGATATGGATTTGATAGATAATAATCCCGCCCACCGCCTGCTCCGCGACGGGGATGCCTGGGTGGCCATGTTTCGTTCCGGGGTCCTGTGTTTTTTTGGGGCCGGACCAGCCCTGCAGGCGCGCATTGTGGCCAGTGTCCAGGCCCAGTTTACGGCTATCAGCAACCCGAAAGTCGAAGAGTTATTCATTAAAACCGGCGAGCGGGATGCCGTCGGCCGGGATGGCGTAACCCTCAAGCATCTAGATGAAGAGCGCATTCTCCTGGTGGCCCTGCGCCTGGCCCAAAGTCTCGCCCTCGAACTCCACGAGGAAGCCGTCGAAACCCTCCTGGAAACCACCTTGAATTTACTCTCCGAGGTCACCCGTACTGGTCGTCTTCCGGGACGCAGAGGTAGTCACCTGCGTTTTCTGGCCTCGACCTCGGCGACCCGCACCGAAATTTTGTCACGCCTTGCGGTGCTGGATAATCCGGACATTGTCTGGGAAACGCCGGGGCTGGAAATACTCTCCCGGGAACTTTCCGCCGATCTGGAACTGACCAGCCGTTTCCGGGCCCTGGATGAAAAACTCGATGCCATCCACGAAGGGCTGGAAATCATGATTGTTGCCAGTCGCCATAATCGTGAAACCATTCTGGAATGGATCATCATCATCCTGATTACGGTGGAAGCGCTGATCATGCTTCTGGGCAAATGAGCATGTCGGAGGTTTTACCGGAAACCATCGAACCGCCTTACGGCGAAGATGACGCGTTTGTCGCTCATAATACCCGCCTGGCCCGGGCTTATGATCCGGCCCGCCTGCTGCTGGTTGGTCCCGCCTGGGTAGGTGACATGGTCATGGCGCAAGTATTATTGCAGGTCATGCGCCGGCGCTGGCCCAAACTGCAAATTGATGTCCTCGCGCCGCCAGCCAGTCTGCCGGTCGCCTCGCGCATGGCAGAAGTGCGGCGCGGCATTCCTCTGGATATTCCCCATGGCAAGTTAGGCTGGAAGGAACGCCGCCGTATCGCCGAAACCCTCCAGAAAGAAGATTATGACTGGTCCATCTGTTTACCCAACAGCCTAAAATCTGCCCTGGTGCCTTACTGGGCCCAGATTCCCAACCGCAGCGGCTTTGGCGGTAATGCCCGAAAAATGCTGCTCAATGACCGCCGCCATCTGGATAAAAAACGCCTGCCACGTACGGTAGATCGCTTTGTAGCCCTGGGTTTACCCCAACGTTTGCCGCAGCCCACGCAATTACCCGCACCGCGTCTGATGGTGGATCATGGTGCGCTTGCCGTCACGCTGCACCGTCTGAACATCCAAAATTCCAGTGCAGGGCTGGTGGCACTCGCACCCGGAGCAGAATACGGCCCGGCCAAACGCTGGCCTATACGTCACTGGATCAGCCTAGCCCGACAACTCACTCAGGCAGGACGACCGGTGTGGCTTTTCGGTAGCCCGAAAGATGCCGAAATTACCCAGGCCATCGCCCAAGCTGTCCCGACGGTGCTTGATCTGGGTGGGCGCACCAATCTTACGGAAGCCATCGACCTGCTTTCACTGGCAGAAATCACCGTCAGCAATGACTCCGGTCTGATGCATATTGCCGGGGCTGTCGGGAGCCGGGTCATAGCCCTGTATGGATCGACACCCCTGCAAATGACCCCGCCCTTATCAACCGGCGCTGTGGCCCTGCGTCTGGGACTTTCCTGCAGCCCCTGCGCGCAAAGAGAATGCCCCCTCAAGCACCACCGCTGTATGGAAGATCTCCTTCCCGAACAGGTTCTCCAGCAACTCTCCTCGCAATAATCCGAAATACCCGTAAACCTGAAGACGGCCGTGGGGCTGGGGGCTTTGCAGCGACTTTGTCCCGCGCCGTTGTTGTTCTTGGCGAAATCCAGCGCCCGTCAGGAGAGCTGTCTGAGCCCAAAGGGCGAGTTCTCTCCTGAC
>NZ_JABELD010000067.1 GCF_018853445.1 Acidithiobacillus concretivorus | reverse complement strand
CAGCAATTCTCAATATGAAGTTTGTCGGCCTCTCCGATCTCTCGGGACAAATTTTCGATTGGCTTTTAGGTGCTTTGCCGCAGCTTTTGCTGTGCGTTGGGCGTTAAAGGATAGAGGAAGATGCGCTTTGGATGGGCATCATGAAGAGCGTGTTGACGATCTTGCCGACCGCGTCCGGTGGTGAGTCCGACATCAATCCAGTTTGCTGCCCGGTAACAATGACCGGTAAAGCGTACGGGATCGACCAGCGTTTCCACCAGATAAGGACGTAATCCGTAAACGGCCTCCCAATCACGGGTTACGGTGCGCAGGGCCAGAGCCAATACATGGCTGGCGAGATTCTTGACCTGTACCTGCGGTAGGATCAGAAATCGGGAGTTGCAAATAACCTGCTGCAGGCGTTTGGCCCGGGTCGCATCATCCCAGCCGATCCAGGCATCCCGGGCACGCATTCGCCAGGCCGGTGACGAAAACTGTAAGCATCCTAATACCCCAGGTGAATGCAGAGCGTCTGGATGGGGTGTTCCCTGAATCAAATAACGCAGATGCGCGCCAAAAGGGACTTTGTGGCCCAGATAATGATGCTGTGCGATCAGGTCTCGCCATAACTGGCGCTGTGCCGGTGTTTCCACACGTTGCAGTTGAATTGGCTGCAGTGCTGCGAGTGCGGTGGGCATCTCGGAGAGGGGTACTGGCATGGCAGAGGTGCTCGTCCTGCGACCCCGTGGTCGTCCAGCGCGTAGCGCAGGCAAGTGGATCCATCCTTCGTCCTGCATCTGTTCAAGCAGTATCCGGCACTCTGCCGCCTTCAGATTCCCGTTAGGGCGCTGCCAGCCGAGCAGTTCACAGATGGTTTGCGCTAAAACATGGCGACTCAGACGGCCATACTGACGCGTAAGACCTTGAATGAGTTGGCACTCTGCAGCGCTCAAGGCCTGACCGCAGAAATGGTAATCAGGGGCTTTCTTGGTCATGGGTCAACCACTGTCGCGGCGGCCCCGATTGAGCCCACTCAGCATGAATTCCAGGAGTGCCGCGAAACTCTCGAAGCCATGATACTGCGTTAGAACACGGACATGCTCAAAGAAGGCCTTTCGGGTGGGGAGTCGATCCCGCAACGTCCGATAGGTGAAGTCGGTCAGTTCTTGCACGGTATGCAGCAGAAAAGCCAACAGATTCAATGTCGCCAAGGTGGCGGAAAGATACTTTTGGCCATGCCCGAAATTGTGGGACAGGTGGTACCCCTTGGTTTTCAGCGTATTGTTATGGCCGTTTTCAATGCGCCACCGCGCACGTCCTGCTTTGACGATTTCAGCGACATTGCCGGGATGAAGAGTATGCGTGGTGGCAAAGGCGTTGTGATACACCGTCTTGCCTTCTGCGCTGGTGGATTTCAACTCGCACCAATTCACCATCAGTGCCTCCTTACCCGCCCGCAACGGCAGCGATTCGGCGAAGCGGTAGGTGTCCGTGAAGGTCTTCTTGCCTTCGCGTCGAGTCCTGCTGAAAGTGGATACGGTTCCCGTATTTTCCCGGCGTTCGAGTTCCGCATAAAGCGCGGCATGCGATGCGGGTTTGCAGACCAGGATGAAGTCGAAGCCCGCGCTGAGCATCTCCTCGCACATGGGTTGGCGGCTATACAGATCATCGCCCAGCAGGGTTACCTGCAAATTTCGATAGCGCTCGGCATAGGCGGTAATCCAGCGATGCGCTGCGGCCGATTCGCAATCCTGCTTGGCATGGCCGTCTTGGGGGGTCACGAATTCCGGTTCCAGGGGGATAACGTGGTTATGCGCGGTGGAAACGACGACCGGCGTGACGACAGTATGGGTATAGCTCGTTCCACCTTTTTTATGCGCTGTGACCGTACATTGCGGACAATGAATGGCATGGGATTGGTGATAACTCGTTCCGTCCAGCGCGATCAACAGCTGTCCATCCACCGTCCGGAAGGTGTCCAGCTGACCGGTATCATTCAGGGCATGGAAAGTCCGCTCAAAGGCTGGATAAAGATGCTGGGGGGCGACCGGATCCAACAGGTTGCGAATATGGTTGTCGCTGGGAATGTCGCGCATACCAAACAAGGTTTGCGCATTGCTCATGCCCCGGGTTTCGCTCATGGCGATTTGATGGGTCAGGAAAGAAGGGCATTGGGTATAAAACACCGAGAATGCGCCTAGCAAGGCATCTTCCAGGCGATAAGTGCAATTTTTACCGGTCCGGTTGTCCGGGAAGTCACGCGCCAACGCTCTGAGTAGGGCGATTTGCTCTGGCATACGAAGGGCTTGCTGAGGAGAAACAACGGGACAGGCCATACGTTCTCACTGGAATGACATTGACCCAGCCTCTTATACGTTGAATGGATGGATTTGTCCAGCGCTCACCGTACATCCAAAAAAGCCGAGTCATTCATATGGTGGTGCCACCCCATAAAAAGGGCTCTTGGCCATATTGAGAATTGCTG
>NZ_JABELD010000066.1 GCF_018853445.1 Acidithiobacillus concretivorus | reverse complement strand
GGAACACCCTGTCACAAATAGCCATGCGCGCGGGGGTCAGTGTTCAGCAGATGAAGCAGTGGAATCATCTGCGCTCCGCGCGTGATCTGCAGGCAGGTCAGCAGTTGGTGGTTTATGGGGGGCATCCTCTGGAAAACGCCACTTATAGCCAACAACCAGCCAATCACGCTCTGGTGGTCCACTCTGGAAATACCCTTTCGGGACTGGCGCAGCAGGCTGGCGTCAGTGTTCAGGACCTGATGCGCTGGAATCATATCCATTCGGCCAATGACCTGCAGGCGGGAGAACATCTCATCGTTTACGGAGGTCATGCCACTCCCGTTTATACGGCAGCACGCCGACAGCTGACGGTGCGCCCCGGCGAAAGTCTCTGGCAAATTGCCCAGCGGGCCGGTGTCGGTATCACCGCTATTGCCCATGCGAACCACCTGACCGAGCAATCCGTCATCCATCCGGGTCAGGTCCTGAATATTCCTTCGGAAACCGCCGTAGCGGCTATTAGTGCCCGCCAGGAACGCGCCGCCACCCAGCCGCGCGCAGCGACTTATATTGTTCGCAAAGGCGACACACTCTGGCAAATTGCCCAGCAGTACCATGTGCAACCCAAGTCTCTCATCCAATGGAACCACCTGGCCTCTGCCAGCGACATTCAGCCGGGCTCACGTCTCACTATTTATACACGCTAATGGAACAAAAGGTACGGGAGTGTTTTTGTCTCATGCTTAACATTGCCAGGAGCAAAAATTAGCAGTCTGCCACCCTTGGTTTTTGGGGCTCGGTTTTTTTAATTTATCCGCTCTATAGGCATGGTACGACGCGCTGAATACATAGGTAATGGGTCGTTTCTTCAATGTAATTATGGGTGGGGATGATGTTCAGGTGATTCCAGAATGTCTGCCCATCATGCCGATAAGTAAGAATGGTTTCATTGAAAAATCCTTCACTACTCAGTGCTGCGTTGATTCTCTGGATGGCTACGGTTTCGGTCAGAGGACCCAGTAACTGATGTAGTCCCTGTCGGGCGATTTCCGCCAGTGTGTATCCGGTTATGCGGGTAAAACTGGGGTTCACATAGAGCACCCGATGGTGGGGGCATCGATCAGAATGACGCCTTCTTCGGCATCCCCCAGAACGGCTCCCAGCAACATCTGCTGTTCGCGCTGCTTGCGTTCCCGGAGGATATTCACCCAGTCTTCCAACGCTTCACTGACCTGGCGGGCAATACTTTCCAGAACTATCTGGCAGTCGCGAGGAAAAGCCTGCCGATCCCGGTCATACAGGACCAGCAAGGCCCAGGCTCGATGATCACGGTGGATGGGGAGTATGGCCATGGAGTTTAATTGATAAGGGCGGGTGTTTTGTAGCCAGGCATGGCGTAGAGCCGCAGATGTAAAAGGTTCATTAAAGAGGGGAGACTGCTCGCGCCAGACCCGAAGCAGGGGGCCTTCATCGACAGGCAGGCCCATTCTCCGTTCCTCAAAGCTATCCAGATAACCCGTTTCTCCTGCATCAGCCAGCGTGCGTAAACTATCGTCGTTTTCGAAGCGGCAGACCCAGGCCAAGGCGACCGAAGTGCTTTGTACCGCCAGACTACACAGGGACTCCAGTAGAACAGATTCCTGATCGGTATGGGTAATCACCTGTCCAATTGCCTCGTTAAAGACGAAATATTGGGCGAGTCGGTCTTGGGGGTCAGGTTTGTTCCGACGAAAAAGATGCGCCCATATCCGGCGTAAAAGGGCGGGACAGTGAAGCAGATCGTCTAAAGTGTAGGCCATTATTCTCTACACCAAGTTTAAAGTTGCGGTTGTTGCATACGCTTCAATATGTATTGTGCTACTTCATCAATGACGCTTTCCCATGATTCGGATTGCTGCTGGCGAAACAAACGCAGATGGGAATACCAGGGGCTGTCGCTGCGATCGAGTAGCCAACGCCAGTCAGGAGATTTTGCAAGCAGCAGACAGGTTCGGACATTCATCGCTCCGGCCAGATGTGCTATAGAAGTATCCACGCAAACCAGAAGATCAAGATGATTGAGGATAGCCGCTGTATCTGCAAAGTCCTGAATGTGGTCACCGAGGGCGTGCATTGGAAAGGGGCTATGTGGTATTTGAGCTTCGCCAGAACCTTTCTGTAGTGAAATGATTTGGACTCCTGGTAGCAAGCCAAGCGGCGTCAATTGTTCCAGGGAGATCGAACGGGCATCATCGTTTTTGTGGAGAGGGTTACCCGCCCAGACCAAACCGACCCGGAAACCGGAAATTTCCGAAAGACGCTTCCCCCATGCAGTATCCAGTTCATGATCGACAGAGAGGTAGGGCGTTTGCCGAGGTATACAGTCCAAATCCGTTCTGAACACATGAGGCAAACTCATGAAAGGAATGTAGGTATCAAATTCAGGGAGCGGATCACCTTCAATGTACAATACGTCGGCCAATTCGGATTGGGCAAACAGGCGATATAGTTCAGAGCGGGTTTCCAGAATAATCCGTCCACCACGCTGCCGGATAAGGGGTAGATAGCGGGCACACTGGAACATATCTCCAAATCCCTGCTCGGCATGAACGAGAATGGTTTTTCCGTCCAGATCGCTACCATCCCATGCCGTTTGGGCGAAGCGCTGAGGATTGTGGTTGTATTTTACCCTGAAACGGCTTTCATATAGCGTGAAGCCTTCACGGTAGTGACCACAAAGCAGCAGGAAAGTGGACAAATCAAATGCAGACTCGGGGGATTTTCCAGATATTTCGTAGGCTTTTCTGAGCCATTCTTCCGCTTCGGTAAAATTGTCCTGCTGAAAAAGATAAATTCCAAGCTTACTCATGGCTTCTGCACAATTGGGCTGATTGGATATGATCTGACGGAGTACGTTTTCCGCATCAGTACCGCGACGCTGGCTGAACAGACAAACGAACAGATTCAAGGCAGCATCAATATGTCCTGGTTCCAAGGACAGGAGATGGCGAAGCAGTTTTTCAGATTCCGCAAATGCGCCCCGTTTTTGTAATGGTGCGGTAATGTTGAGCAATGCAACTGGGTAGTCTGGATTGATGGCCAAAGCCTGGCGTAATGCCTGTTCTGCTTCTTCGAAGCGTTCGAGTTCGCTGAGTACGTAGCCCAGATTGGACCAGGCGACAACGTAATCTGGCTGTATGCTTAGAGCCCGACGAAGCAGTTCTTCTGCAGCCTGAAAGTCTCCGTTCTGGCTGAGGAGTACCGCATAATTTAATAGGGTATCAGGCGCATTGGGGGCGAGAGTGAGAGATTTTTTAAAGAGTTTCTGAGAATCATCGAGTTGGCCGCCATTAAGATAAAGCACCGCAAGGTTGCAAAATGCCTGAGCATGTTCCGGTTCTGCTTCAATGATGTCTCTAAGCTGCACTTCTTCATTGGAAAATTGCTGGCCAAAGGCAAGGGGCCGGCCAAGAGCCTGCTGAACAACACACCAGGAAGGTATCCATGAAGAAAGAATAACGGCGAGCTCCCATGGCTGATTGATCAGGTGCGCAAGGGTTGTCAGACTTTTTGATTCACGACAGAGATCGCTTACGGATTCATTCCAGATTGGAGTCAGTCGATCGATTAAAAATGCCTCATGTGTCGGGAAAAATTCCTGCAGATCCTGCAGATTTCTTCTGTGTTTTTGTATGTACGCGATTTGTTCTGGTTGATTATATTGTACATCTGCATAAGACCGCAGCAGACTCATCATCACCGCGCGAAGGTTGTTGACGTACATGAATTTGATGGAATAATCATCATTAAAGTACATATGATTCGGCTCGTCTAGCGATCATCTTCAGTCGAAAGCAGTGCCTTTAACTCTTCTGCGCTGAGGAGATTTCTGATGCTGACCTGGTTGCTCCTGTTTTTGATGTTCGATTCAAACATTTGTATGGCCAGGCAATCCAGGATTTCGGAATTTAAACTGCGTTGATGTAATTCCGCATTTTTGACGAGGCACTGATACAGTTCCTCAGGAATTTTATTTAATTCTAAGCTGACCATGATTTGCCTCGTAGATCTGTTTTTCGATTTCCATTAACAGAATTCGATATCCCTGTTCTATGCGTTCAATGGTGTCATCGTTGATTAAATTATCTGGGAATGCAGCAATCTGAGATATAAGTGCCATTTGTTGACAATAAAGATGATATGTTTTAGGCACCATCAATACGCAAGCTTCAATGATTTTATTGGGCAGTCTTTTAATATTTTGACGATCCAGCATATCGGGTGCATGACGAATCATGGCCGTCAGTCGTTCACGCTCGTGAAGAATTTCTGCGTAAGCACCGATCCAGTCGTTTGGTTTTAGGACTTTTTCGTATGATGGGATGCTTAACTTACAGATAAATTGAGGAATTTCCTGAGCAGTGATTGGCCTGGAAAATACATAGCCCTGTATCAGGGTGACGTCAAGCCTACGCAATGCATTCAAGATGGTGACATCTTCCACACCTTCAACGATGAGGCTTTTCCCCAGGGAGCGACTCAGTGCAGAAAGCGCTTGAATAAAGTTGAGATCTTGGGGTTTCTGGTATAAGTCGCGAACAAATATGCCATCGAGTTTCAGAGTATCTATGGGTAGATTTTTTATACGTGCCAGACCGGAATAGGCTGATCCAACATCGTCCAGAGAAAAAGTCATATTTTTTTGTCGGAGCATATTGATCTGATCGATCATCTGCCTTGAGATTTCCAGGTTACTACCTTCAAGGATTTCGAGGGCAATATGTTGCGGAGCGATGTTCTCCCTATCCAAAATGCGTAAAACAGATTGTGCAAATTCTGGGTTTTCCAGTTGAAATATTTCCACATTTACGCTGACTTTAAAATTCAGTCCTTGTTGCTGCCACAGTCTCAAATCATGAGCTGCCTGTTTCAGAACGGCAAAATTGATTTGGATGATTTCTTCTGGTTGTAGATAAGGTAATACCTTGTCTGGTGAAATGAGTTGATTATCAGACTCGAATCGCACCAGAGCTTCGACACGAACGACTTTTCCTTGTGTTAAATCGATGATGGGTTGGTATAAAACGTGAATATTTGACTTTGCTACTGGTTGATAATGGTTATTTTGTTCGTGAAGCATAGAAAAGCTGCCCGGTGATGATTGGGCTGTCTGGCTAAGGATGGCGACAATCTTCTCACCGGACATGGAAAAATCCTACCGAGTGCAGAATGACAATAATTATGGTGACAGCCAGGATGCATTCCGAGGAAAGAATGCAAGCCAATATGAGATTAGACATTTTAGGATGTTTAAGATGAAACGACGTGCTCTGGTTCATGTTGTAACGGCCTATCCAGCAATTTTTGGGGGCTGCTCATTTTCTCAGGCAATTATTATGCTCACATTCTTACGATAGTTGCTATGCAAATAAAACGCAAGATATTTGTGAAGATGCAAATAAACTTAAATTTTTACGTTTCAAAAAGAGAAACATTAATGAAGAGTGATGTTACCTATAAATTTACATTGGGCAAAGTCGTTCTGAATTACTTCTTCCCGGTCATTGGGCACTTTTTGACGAAATAACTTCAGGCTTGGATACCAACTGGTGATATTAACGGGCGGGTCGTGCATAATCCAGTTTTAATATATTACTTACAAATTGCGACAAATTTTGTTGCTATTGTGAATTTCAGGTTCTAACTGGCTGTTCCAAAATAAGAACTTTCAACGCGCTCAACACTTCGAATATCAGCCCATCCCAGTCTCCAGGGGCGGGCTGTCGAAACAGGCGAACACTTGGATACCAGGGGCTATCGCTGCGTTTGCGTAGCCAGCGCCAATCGCCATCATGTGATAGGATGACCCAGGTGGGTACATTCAGGGCACCCGACAGGTGTGCAACGGCAGTATCTACTGTGAGCACGAGATCAAGCTGACTGATGATTGCGGCGGTATCGGCAAAGTCGACTATTTCTGTACCGAGTGACAGAAGCGGAAAGTTCACCTCTTCAATTTGCGCTTCGGCTGACTCACCTTTCTGTAATGAAACCAAATGCAGAGCATCAAGTTCTGCCAAGGGAGCCAGCTTGTTGAGTGACAGAGAACGGTCCTGACCATTGCGGGCGAGTGGATTACAAGCCCAGACCACCCCGACACGCAGTCCTTTCGCAGGCAACTTTGGAGCCCATTGGGCAACCCACTGCTGATCTACGGTTAGGTATGGAGTCTGATTGGGGATGGTGGAGACAGTAGTACCACAGAGATGTGGCAGGCTCATGATAGGTGCAAAGACATCAAATGCAGGGATGTTGGTATTTTCCAGAAACACCTCTTCCACATCCTCCAGGCATGAAAATAGGCGGAGCAAAGGTTCACGGGTCTCCAAAATTACCCGTCCGCCCCTTCTTTTTAATTCTGCAACGTAGCGCACCGTCTGAATCAAATCACCTAAGCCTTGTTCGGCGTGGATCAGAATGCGTTTACCCTGGAGCGGTTTTCCATCCCAACGCTCACGTTCAGGAAAACGGATGGGATTACAGTTTTCTTTTGCTTCAAAGCGAAGCTCATAAAGTCGGAATCCCTCTTCATAGTGGCCAATGGATAGGGCAAAAAGACTGAAATCGAAGCCGACAGTCGGATCATTTGCAGAAACCTCGTAAGCACGCTGAAACCAGGAGTGTGCTTCCTCCAAATCATCGCGCTCAGCAAGGACCAGAGCCAATTTTACCATCGCGTCGCTGAAATCAGAAAATCTTCCGATAGTTTCGCGTAACTTTATTTCCCCGTCCTCTTTTTTGCCCAGGGCATACAGGCAGGCTACCAGGTTGAGCGCGGCACCCCGGTGGTCGGGATCCTGTCGCAGGATACTTCGCAATATTTTTTCCGCTTCGGCATAGGCCTTACGTGCAAATAATGGAACAGTAATATTCACCAGTGCCATCAGAGAATCAGGTTGTAAATCGAGTGCCTTGTGCAAAACAGCTTCGGATTCTGCGTAACGTTTCTGCTCTGAAAGAACAAAACCCAGATTGCAGTAGGCATGCAAATAATCGGGGCGCACCACTAATGCATGCTTTAGCAAATTCTCCGCTTCATCCAGGCGCTTTTGTCGGGTCAGCAATACGGCGAAATTAAGGAGCGCGTCAGAGTGATCGGGATCAATTTTAAGTGCGTGTCGGAAAATTTTTTCTGAGGCAAATTCATCTCCACGTTCCATAAGACTTACCCCGAGATTGCCATATGCCTGGGCATGTTCAGGGTTGTCTTGAATAAAAGTGCGTAAGAAAGTCTCATCATCAGTGGCCGCTGCGAGATCCGGGAGAAGTATTGCCTCTCCGATGACTTCCTGGACGAGGTCCCACTGCGGGAACCATTCTGACTGTACTTGCTCCAGTGACCAGGGATGTTTTTCCAGATTCTGGTATTGGTAAGATTGCCACCCCTCCAGGCTCAGATCACAGAGGGCGTCTTGCCACAATTCGTTCAGATCGCTTGCTTGGGCAGTTGTGGTGTCAATTGCCCGGAGGTCTTGTAATTTTCGTCGGTTTAAGCGCACGGACCTGGCTAGTTCTGCCCGCTGTGATTTGTCGCCGCAAGTCCCAAAACGCAAAAGCAGAGCAAGTAGTTCGCGCAGGGTTTGGCGATAATGGAAATGCAGGAGCCAATAACTGGGTAGTATGGACATGGGCAAAATTTTTGTGCTTGGTTATCAAAATCAGTGGAGAGGCAAGATCTGCCAAGCAGGATCATCTGGCGTTCCTGTAATGTCAAGCCTGAAAGCTCGATTTTCGGGAGTATGTTGAGTAAACACTCATTATTTTCAGGCTTGTTGCGTGGTTTAACCATTGAGCTGAACATGCTCTTGCCCATGTTCAGCATACAATCAAGTTGGATAACGTTTCTTAATATGATGCATTTATGAATATACATGTTACCTAAAAGTAATCAGCAGCGGAATGGCTGTGGATGGGGTTCTCGGAAATGATCCCAGCCCATGGTTTTTTTAATGTGCAATCAAATGCGGTGTATTTTGTAACATTGTGAGAATATTTGTTAATTTTATAAAAACACGTCATCCGGTAGACGCCTCGGGGTCACAGGTCTAAGTTGCTAATGTGATTGTTTATTATGATTTGCTATTCAATAAGATGATCAATTAGAAAATCATTTCAGTTTGTTTATTTGAATGTGGAACTAATAGATGCTTTCTGCTGGCGTGTTTTTTGCTTACGCTTGCATGAACCATAACTCAAGTGTCTAAAGGACGAATTAATTATGCAACGCATTTCATTCAATCAGAAAATTCTAACTGTAGCAGTGGTGAGCACATTTGCGGTCATGGGCGGCGTAAGTGCTCCAGTATATGCCGGAACTGTCTATGGCGGGGGAGGGTTGGTAGCCTCCCTGACGCAGACCTTGGGACTCGGCTCTGCCGTAACCTCACAAGGCAGTGATGGTAACATTGCCAGTGGATTAGGTTCCTCTGCAGGGACAAACGACACCGCTATTGGTGACAATGCAACCTCGACAGGAACAGATTCTGTAGCATTAGGTAATGGCAGTAGCGATGGTGGACAAAACAACGTGGTTTCTGTCGGAACGACTACTGCGCAACGCAGAATTATTAATGTTGCCCCGGGTAACTTGACCTCAACCAGCACCGATGCCGTTAATGGTAGCCAGCTTTATGCCACCAATCAGCAGGTGAGTTCAAATACCAGCAATATCAGTCACCTGAGCAGTACAATTTCAAACATCACCTCCGTGTCTGCAAATTTATCCGCAATCAAGGCGCAGCAGACGACAGATGTTAGCAACATCAGCAATCTCAGCAACCTGAATCATACTAACACCACCAATATTGCCAGCAATACCAGCAATATCAGCAACCTCAGCAACCTGAACTCCAGCAACACCAGCAACATTGCCAGCAACACCAGCAACATTGCCAGCAACACCAGTAATATCAGCAACATCAAAAATCAGCAGACCACCGATGTTAGTAACATCAGTAACCTGAGTAGCCAACTATCTCAACTTTCTCCTGTTAATATTTCCAAAATCCAGGCGCAGCAGACCACCGATGTTAGCAACATCAGCAATCTCAGCAACCTGAATCATACCAACACCACCAATATCGCCGGTAACACCAGCAACATCAGCAATCTTAGCAACCTGAATCATACCAACACCACCAATATTGCCGGTAACACCAGCAACATCAGCAATCTCAGCAACCTGAATCATACCAACACCACCAACATTGCCAGTAACACCAGCAATATCAGCAATATAAATAAGCAGCAGACTACCGATGTCAGCAACATCAGCAATCTCAGCAACCTGAATCATACCAACACCACCAACATTGCCAGTAACACCAGCAATATCAGCAATATAAATAAGCAGCAGACTACCGATGTCAGTAACATCAGCAATCTCAGCAACCAGAACAATACCAACACCACCAACATTGCCAGTAACACCACCAACATTAGCCATATCAGCAACATCCTTAACCAAAAGGGAATTGGTGTATTTACCATAGACTCCAGTGGCAACCTCACCAGTAGTAATGCTAAGCAGTCAACCGGTGTTAATGATTTTGCTGCAGGAAAAGATGCTACTACATCAGGTGATAACAGCATTGCAATAGGTACCGGAGCAGAAGCTAATTATTCCGGTGCGGTGGCAATTGGTGCGGGAGCTAAAGCGAATGCAGATCCGGCAACGGCTATTGGCAGCAATGCGGACGCAATGGCCGCCAATTCTACCGCAATTGGTGCCAATTCCACCGCTAACGGCACCAATTCGGTTGCCTTGGGGCAAGGATCTGTGGCCAACCGGGCAAACACGGTTTCAGTGGGTGATGCGGCAACTGGGTTACAACGGCAGATCACTAACGTAGCCCCAGGAACGGCGCCCAATGATGCGGCAACCTATGGGCAGGTGCAGGGGGCCATGTCGTCTGCGGTAGGACAAGCCAAGCACTATGCCGATCAGGTCGGTTCGGTCAATGCGGCTTCTCTTAATGCCGCCGCCGCCGCCGCCGCTGGTCAGGGTCCCAATACCGTGGCCGGTGGTTACGGTAACTACAACGGGCAAAGTGCCTTTGCATTCACCTACCAGCACAGGTTCAACTGCAACTGGACGGGTCAGATTACAGTTGGTAGCAACGGGTCTGGAAATAATACCGCAGTTGGTGCCGGTGGTTCCTATTCTTGGTGATTGAGCAGCGTAAAACATTCTTCGTTCTTCAACGGGAACCCGATGATATTGTTCGGGTTCCAGAAAAGAATTCCTTGCTCCATCAAGAATCATTTAGACTAGGATGAGTTACTATGGAAAAGCTGATTTATTCATTTATTGCATTGGCGGCAGGCAGTTTAACCCTGACAGCCTGTGCACCTGTTCATTATCATAGCTGCAATTTGTCTTGTTTTGCCAAACCGAAACCAGTAAAGGTGCAACCTGCACCACCACCACCACCGCCGCCTGCAAAAATCATTGCGCCAATTGAGCAGACTATTTTGCAAAGTAAGCCCATTACGATACGTGGCGTGAATTTCAATACCAACTCATCAAAACTGATTGGAAGCGATGTTTATGTGCTTAATCGTGCTGCACGCTTTGCCAGGCTTCATCCTAGCGCCATATTGTTGGTCAAAGGGTATGCCAGCAAGACAGGTTCCTTTGCCTACAACCTTAAATTGTCAAAAAAGCGTGCTAACTCGGTCGCTGGTTATTTGACTTTGCAGGGTGTTCCAGACTACAGAATCATTACCAAGGGTTATTCTTGGATGGATCCCGCTGCCAGTAATGCAACTCGCCAAGGCCGGTTCCTAAATCAGCGTGTAGTCATCGACTCCACTATTCAGGTTAAAAAAATAGTGAAGCAGCAGCCCTGATTCGCATTGCCCGTTGCCATAACCGGCAATGGGCAAGTTGTAATTCACTGATATTTTTTAATCAATTGTTCAGCGACCACCGCGATCTTACCACCGCCGGATTTAGCCTTATTCAGCCATTGCAATGATTCTGTTGCGTTTTTTATTTCCTGGTTATCCTGGTAAGCCACGCCTAAAAGCAGTTCAGCTTTGGGGTTGCCATTGGCTGCCGCTTTCTTCCACCAGGAAATCGCTTTCAGGATGTCTTTTTCGATGCCTTGACCTTCATAATAGCTGGCACCCACGCTGAGCTGCGCGGTTGTGTTGCCTTGTTCTGCAGCTTTTAAAAACCAGTGAAATGCTTGTGAGTAGTTTTTTGCTGTGCCATAACCCTGGGCGTAATCCCGGGCCAAAGCTAATTCGGCAATGGGATTGTTCTGGTGGGCACTGCGAATAAACCAGGTGTTGGCATTTTCATGGTTTTCAGGAACCCCCCGGCCATAATAATTGGCCAGACCCAATAACAGCTCGGCGTAGGCATCTCCCTGCACGGCTGATTTTGTCCACCAATAAACCGCTTTCTGGGGGTTTTCGGTAACTCCTTCTCCATGGGCGTATGCATAGCCGAGATTATTCTGCGCCTGGGCATTTCCGGCCTGAGCAGAAAGTCCCCACCAATAGGTGGCTAATTTAAGCTTTTTGGTAACACCAGTAGCAAAATAATAAGCATCTCCCAGGTTGAATTGGGCTTCTGAGTCACCCAACTTTGCGGATACTAACCAGGCCTGTGCAGCACGACGAGGATGGTGCATGTGCGTCCAGTAAACTCCTTGCCAATATTCGGCCCGCGCTTTTGCGTTCATGGCATGCGGGTTTTGTTTGTCAAGGGGATTGACTGAAGTCAGATCGGGCTGCGGCAATACTGCTGCGGCACAGGCCAACGAAGGATAGAGGGTCAACAGCCCAAGCAGGGCGGTATGGTGCAGTCGATAAAATTTCCTGGTTGGATCGGGATAAAGCGCATTCATAGTGTATTCCTGAATAATTAAATGATTATATTACAAAATATCGGATGATCGAGCAGGATCGGTTGCATTAAGCTCTATGATGTCAGAAAAATTAGATGGGTAAAACTGTCTGGATTAGGTTTCCGGTGTCACTAACATGGTTACCAACGAGATATAAAAAGTAACACAAAAAATTTGGTAAAGCAGGTAAACAATGAGTTACAGTGTTTTAAACGTGGCACAAGATTTGCTAATCATATAACGCCGGAATGATGTGTATTTTCGGCAAAAAAAAATAAAGCATTTCATCCTTTATGTACTCATCTATTTTAAGGAGTAAAGTTATGGCAGGTTTAAATGTAGGTGGACTTCTCAACAGCGTGACTGGATTACTTGGCGGCCTTCTGGGCGGTTCCAGTGGCATCACTACCAGTGACGTCAGCACCCTGATGAATGATGGGGTTGCCGCTACCACCACCCTCGACAAGGCAGTTACTACTGATGCTGCAACGCTTGCAGCAGACATGACGAATGACATCACGACGGCTGCACAGGGCACTTTGAGTTTGGCAGTTAACGGTGCAAGCGCCCTGAGCAAATCCTTTTTGTCAGACAGTGCATCCACAGTGGCTTCACTGGACAAGGCCGTTGGTTCTTCAATTACCGCCGATTACACGCAATATGTTGCCGGTCCTTTGGCTGCCGGGGTTGGTGGCGGAATCAGTGGTATGCTGACGGGCGTGGGTACTGGCGTGGGTAATGCGATGGCTAACATGGCTACCAGCATCCCTGCTGCTACGGCTTCCATTGTCGGCTCTTTGGGGGCTTCTACTCTTACCGCTACGGGTCTGAGTAATGTTCTGAGCAATGCTACGGTGGTCGGATCGTCCTCCTCCGGTCTTTTGGGCGGACTGCTCTAATTTAGAGTCTGTAACTCCGTTCAGAACCACAACGGCGCGGTATATCCGCGCCGTTATTGTGTGCAGCCAATAAAACAAGGAGATCCGATATGGGTACACTAGGAAGTTTATTGTCCGGATTGCTATCGGCGCTGGGTCTAGGCAGTTCTGCCAGTTCCAGTTCACCCCCTTCTTTGCAAACAGTCGGCACTGTTGGTGCCGAAATGAATCAAGCAGTCAGTCAGTCAGTTACGGATGCCGCCACCCTTGCCAGCGAAGGCGTCGGTTATGCCAGCGGAGAATTGACAAGCACCATCACCAAAACTACTTCTCTACTTACTGGAGGAATTCTGGGAGCGGAAAATTCCTTTCCGGGACTACTGGATGGTAGCAGCTCTATAAGCATTTCCAATCTTGAAAACACTTTGATTTCTGATGGTAATCAGGCTGGAATGGCGCTTTCAAATTTTGCGAGTACCATGCCTGCCAATGTCGCCACGGGCATTGCCGACGGTGTGAAAAGTCTGTCTTCCAGTCCATTGGTTACAGATATTGGTGGATATTTATTTTATTAGGCATTTCTCAAGAACCTCCTCCCAGTAAAGCCTGGGAGAGATTCTCTCCTAATCCTGCATTGTGCGTTATTAAATTGTCCGGCTTCGCTTGACTGGCTGGAGTGCTCTGTGCGCCATCCATGAATTGCATCGTGCAATTGATGATCAGTTTATTGGCTTCTCGTGCCAGACTTCCTGGAAAAGGTGCATAAGGTGAAGCCGCACGGATTAATTCGACGGCGCGGGACGACTCTGTGCCAGGCAATGTGGAGTTTAGCAGGGCTAGACCTGCCAGGTGGCCGCTGGATACTACCGTCACTCGCAGCTTGATTTTTCCTGAATTCTGATTCAGTAGTTGACCCGAAGCCCTTTGCTCAACATGCTCTATCCAGTAGGTTACGTAGTGGCTTATCAGGCGTGCTCGCTGGCGGGATGTCAAAATGCTGAATTGCGTATGCGGTGATACAGGGCTTATTTTTCTCTTTGCGGAAAGGGGCGATGAAGATTCCCTTTGATGCATTGGGGATGCGTTGACTGGTGCCTTGGCTTCCTTTGCATGAGGCCGTGGAGCGGCAAATTGTTTGACCTGATGAGGATGCGGTGGGGTCGCAGCCTGGGCCTGGGTTGTTTTGGGGAGGGGAACCATATGAAAAGCGTAGGGCGCGGCCGCAGTCCGGGTGCGTTCGTGGTTCATGATTTCAAAGACCGTAGCGACAATGCCCAACACGCAAAATGTGGCGCCCACCAGCCACCAGGTTAAGGCTTCTCCAGAAAAAAACTGACGATGTTTCATGGTCATCATAATGGATGATCTCCAGGAGTGTTCTCCGACTCCTGAACGACGTTCTGGGTTTTTTCGAGGAGCATGTGAACCAGATTTCCAGGATGCAGCATGGCATAGAACATCCACTGTGCGACTACCCATTCACTCCGCGCCGATTGCCATGCGCCTTGGGCATTCATCGCCTGCAATTCGGCAGTATGAACGTCCATTTTACTGACCCGACCATGATTGTAGAGCGCTGTCACGAGTTGCAAGCTTTTTTGTGCGGAAATAAATTCCTCGTGTAAGGTTTGCACCCGTTTTTCCCCATCCCGGATTTCTTCGCGATCCACACGCAATTGTTGGTGGCCTTCCAGTATGGCTTGCTGGTACTGGATGTGGGCAGATTCCAGTTTGGCTTCGGCATCATCTAATTTGGCCAAATGACCTGTGAAGGGCCCGAGGCTTTGGGTGATGCTCAGTCCTACCGTGTAATTGTTGCGATTGACATTGTTGAAAGCGGGTCCAAAACCGTGGCTGGATGTTCCCAGCCAGTTGTAGCCAGCCTGGAGGTTCACGTCTGGTAAAAAACTCCCCCGGACGGAGGCTACATGGTGGCGTGCCTCGCGCATGTTGGCCAGATCAGCCTGAATCGTAGGTAAATGATTGACGATATCGGTGTCTTCTGTCTCGTTATTGGCATTTTGCCCCAGCTCAGGGGGTGTTGGGATTGTTTCGTGACCCGCCTCGCGGGCCAGCGCAAAGGCACCTTGCTGACCCAGCAAAGCCGCCAGATCGGTCTGGGACTTCAGAAGACGCCTGCGTAAGTCATCATTTTGAGACTGATATTGAAGCAGGAGAACGCGAGCCTTATTGAGCCCCAGCACACTTTCATTGCCCTGTCGAAATTTTTGTTCGTTCAGGGAGAGATCCTCTTCTGCCAGAGAGATCGCTTTGCGGAGAATGGCTTCCTGTTGCTGCAGACTCTGAATTTGCTGAAAGTTGACGAGCAGATCAAGCACAGCCTTATTTTGTTGATAGAGACTCTGTTCGCGTGCGACAACTACGCCCTGGTGTGCGGCAGAGAGATTTTCAATGCCGCTTCCGCCCTCGAAAAGATTGAGGGAAGCCATGATGCTCATATAATTTGAATAAATACTGCCTTGGGTTGCAATGATATTGGAACCCACCAAAGAAGCAGAGGGTAAGCCGCTGGTGTTGACATA
Source organism: Acidithiobacillus concretivorus (assembly GCF_018853445.1). Taxonomy (GTDB): domain Bacteria; phylum Pseudomonadota; class Gammaproteobacteria; order Acidithiobacillales; family Acidithiobacillaceae; genus Acidithiobacillus; species Acidithiobacillus concretivorus. The sequence continues at coordinate 8,732 of NZ_JABELD010000066.1, read as the reverse complement.
CATCTGGCTTTGTTCCTGAAAACTCAGATGCGGGAGAAAATCACCAATGGCCTGCAAAGAACCGGCATTCGCGCTACGCAAGTTTTGGGCGGCAAGACGGATATGGGCATTATGGTCGATGACTGTCTGGACAAGATCATAAAGGGAACTGCCGGAATGTCTGTCGGGCTGCGACAGACTACTGGTTGCCAGGCTCGGTAGTGGCGTGATTCCCGCCGACATTTTCGGTGTTGATTGGGAAATTGCAGAGGGTGGCCCAAAAATGACGACAGAATTATGCTCCGGTTTGTTGGGCTCGTTCAACGGCGTTGCAAGGATTTTCGCCGGTGCCGGTGCCGGTGCAGGTGCCGGTGCAGGTGCAGGTGCAGGTGCAGGTGCAGGGTTGATTTTCGGCACAGTTTCGCTGACTGCCGGCTGCTGAGACGCTTTCGGACTATTCAGGGAGAGTGTCGGGATTTTGCTCAGATGAGGCGCTTTCGAGGAAACGGGTTGGGTCTCTGAAGCTGGCACTGTTGCGGACCTGGGAGTCGTTGCAGACAATGTTTGAGGTTTTTGGGCCGTTAGTGGCATCTGTGGGGAGATATCGGGCCGTTGTCTGGCCAATACCTGCTCCTGTTCCCTGGACGGATGACCATAATATTGTGGAGAAGTGGGGAGCGCAGCACTGAGGGCTGCAGCCAGCCCGGTGTTGCTGATGTCATCAACTGCGCTTGCCTGGGCCTCGGCAGGCAAGGCTGCCGCCAGACCGAGCATGACCACGGCAAGCTGTACCGCCACTTGCAAAACCGTACCGGAATTTTTCATCGCACTGACAACCCTTCGTCCCAGTCGCGGAACAGGGGGCTGAGGAAAAATTGCAGGATGCGTCGTTCCCCGGTATTGATGTTGACGGATACGGACATGCCAGGGCGCATTTTGACCGCCTTTCCGTGCACCATCAGAGAGGGATGCGCCACGGTAACACGGATACGGTAGAACAATGCCCCGCTGGAGCCGTCGCTACCATGCTGGGAAATGGCATCGGGGCTGATTTTGTCAACCACTCCCTGCAGGGCTCCATATTGTTCAAAAGGATAAGCGGCTACCTTGACCCGTGCCTTTTGACCGACATGAACGAAGGCCATGTGACTATCAGGCAGGGCGCATTCAACGACCAGCGGGGTCCCACTCGGCACAATGCTGACCACGGATTGCGCGGGTGTCACCACCTCACCAATATTGCGTACATCCACACTTTGCACCACGCCGTTTACTGGAGAGCGCAAGGCATGCAAGGCCAGTTCGCGGTTGGCGTGGGTTTGCTGAGCTTCCAGAGAAATCACCGATTGGGTGTTTTCACCGAGGCTGTGCAGTAAGGTGGCATGATAGTTGGCACGGGTTTCGGAAATATCCTGCTCCAGTTCGGTCTGACGTTGGGTATAGCGGGCAATGTCGCCCTTGTTTTGGGTAATTTGTCCACGCAGACTGATTTCCTTTTGTTGGGCTTCCATATATTGGATTTCCGGTATGGCCCCGATTTTGGCGAGGGCCGCATCTGCCACGACTTGCGGATGCAATAAATCCTCTTGTTGTTGCAGGGAAGCCCCCTGACTTTTGGCGGCTTCCAGAGCGGTCTGATTTTGGGCCAGACGGGATTGTTCAGCACTCTGGTGACTCCGATACTCGGCCTCCTGGGCGGCCTGCAGGGCATTTTCCATTTGCAGGTATTCGGGGTTTACCTTGGCTGTAGCGGTGAGACTGTTATGGCCACTGAGTTGCGCCTGGATGCGCGCCCTTTCAATATCGCGTAGCGCCAGTTCCTGTTTGGTCGCATGGAGGGTGGCCTGAGTCACCGTCGGGTTGAGAGAGACCAGTAATTGACCCTTGTGCACCGGTTCGCCATTGTGCACATAAATATGTTCGACAGTGGCAGTGGTGATAGGCTGAACCATTTTGACCCTACCGTCAGGCACAAATTGACCACTGGCTGTGGCGACAATATTCAATTTTCCAAAATAAGACCAGAGAATGGCAGCCACCAGAAGAAAAACCAGTGTCCACAGGATGCGGTGTTGCCACGGCGCCGGGGGGCGCTCCTGAATTTCCAGCAGGGGTGGCAAAAACTCATTTTCCAGTTTTTTCAGGGCAGCCTGACGGTTTTTTTCTCGGGCTTCTGCCACGCTACCGCGCAAACCACCCAAAGCACGTGCCATTTCAGTTTGCTCCTTCTTCGTCATGAGCCAGCAAGGCGTAGATCCCATTTTGGGCTATCAGGGTCTGATGTGCGCCCTGCTCGACAATTTCACCATCGTCCATTACCAGAATAATGTCTGCACTACGGATGGAGGCCAGGCGGTGTGCGGCCATAAAGACGGTGCGTCCTTCGCAGATTTTATGAAGGTTTTTCCAGATGATACGTTCGGACTCATAGTCGAGGGCACTGGTTGCCTCATCAAAAATGAGAATGCGTGGATCACCCAGGAGGGCTCTGGCTATGGCAATGCGCTGCCGCTGTCCGCCAGAGAGGCTGTCCCCCCGTTCGCCCACTTTGGTGTCATAGGCATCCGGCATTTTGCTGATAAATTCATGAGCACCTGCCAACTGCGCGGCGGCTATGACGCGATCAAGAGTGGCCTCAGGATAGACCATGGTAATGTTTTCGCGAATGGTTCCAGAGAACAGGAAGTTTTCCTGGAGCACCACGCCGATCTGGCGCCGTAACCAGTTGGGCTCGACATGGCGTAGATCGATGCCATCAATAAGCACGGTTCCTGAATCCGGCAAATAGAGCCGCTGCAACATTTTGGCGAGGGTACTCTTGCCCGAACCGCTGCGACCAACGATACCGACGAAAGATCCTGCGGGAATGTCAAAGCTGATGCCCTTGAGCACTTCTTCCGAATCTGCCGTATAGCGAAAACGCAGCTTGTCGAGAGTCACACGGCCATGCAGGGCAGGTGGAGAGGCCTTGCCAATATCCACCACCGGTTCTGCCGGGGTGTTCATGAGATCACCCATGCGACTCACGGATACACCCACCTGCTGAAAATGCTGCCAAAGTTGGGCGAGGCGTAAAATCGGTCCAGTGACCTGACCGGAGATCATCTGGAAGGCGATCAGTTCACCCACGCTCAGCTCGCCATCCAACACCAGTTTGACCCCTACCCATAGGATGGCCAGCGTCCCCAGCCGTTGGATCATCTGGGTGAAGGCACTGGTTACGCCAGCCAGACGATCAACCCGATAGGAGGCCATGACGTAGCGCGAGAGGCTTTCTTCCCAACGCTGATAGATTTTGGACTCCACGGCGAGTGCTTTAACCGTCTGGATACCGGTGATGGTTTCCACCAGGAAGGACTGGTTTTCGGCGCTGCGATCAAATTTTTCCTGGAGCAACCGACGCAGGACGGGGAATATGGCCAGAGATAATCCCACCATGAAGGGAATGGTGGCGAGCACCACCAACGTCAGCAATCCGCTATAAAAGAGCAGGACAATAATAAAAATGCCGATAAACCAAATGTCGATGAAGGACATGAGGGTAGGACCGGTAAGAAATTGCCGCACGACTTCCAGTTCCCGGACACGCGCGACCGTGGAGCCCACTGTCCGGGTTTCGAAGTAGCGCATGGGAATGCGCAGCACATGAGCAAAAAGGCGCGCGCCCAGAGTCACATCAATGCGGTTGGTGGTATGGGTCATCATCAGCGTTTTTAGAACGTTGAGGGTGGTTTCAAAAGCAATCACCAGCAACATGCCAATGGCCAGGATGTCCAGGGTGGGCAGGCTGTGATAGACCAGCACCCGATCAATCACCAGCTGCACGAACAAGGGCATGGCCAGCCCGAACATCTGCACGACAAACGCAGCCATCAGAACTTCGATAACGGGCTTACGGTATTTCAGAATGATGGGTATGAACCAGCGCAACCCAAACCGTTGGTTTTCAGCACCCCATGAAAAACGGGGCTTCAGAAAAATGACCCGTCCGGTCCAGGCCTTTTCCAGAGTCGCCTGATCGAGAATGAGCTGACCACGGGTAGGATCGACGGCCACCAGGCGCTGGTTTTCGAAGCGCCCCAGCACAATGTAATTGCCGTCTTTCAGCTCTGCCATGACCGGATAATGTTGGCGCGCCAGATCTGACCACTGCAACTGGACGACTTTGGCTACCAGCTTGACTTCCCGTGCAGCCAGGATGATTTTGCCCGGAGGGAGTATGGGCGCAGTCATGCCCAATGCCCGGGCCAACTGCTCCGCATTGCAGGGACGCTGATAGTAACCTGCAATCATGGCCAGGCATTGCAAGCCACTGGAAACGGGTTGGGCAGGACGTGGCGACTCAGCGGGGCTGCCTGGTGTCCCGTTGCCCTGCTCTGAATCCTGTCCGGTCATGGATGCGCGGTGGCACGAATCTGGATTCGGCTCTTATGAGGTGATGAGGATGATGTGGGGGTCTGTAGCGGCGTGACCTGGTTGTCAAAGCTTTCCATGGAAGGCCCTGCCTGGGCTTTGCTTTGCAGTCCGGCAATTGCACTGTTGGTGCTGCTAAGCTGTTCTTCCAGAGACTTGCGTTGGGCATCCAGGGCCTCGGCTTCCTGCAGTAATTGACCCTGGGCAGCGGTTCCAGCCTGAACAATTTTCTGCTGGGCAGAAATCTGTTGCGCCAGTTCTTCTTCACGCTTTCGCTGGGCAGCAAGGCTGCGCTTGGCGACGGCAATGCGGGCATCTAACTGTATTTTGGCAAGATCGGGTGCTGCCAGACGAATGGTTTGAGTGGCCAGTTTGGTGTAGAGCTGTTCGGCTTTGTGACCATCTGCAGTTTCTCCGACCCACCAGAAATCATGATGTTTGAGCAGAACCACCGAGTAATTGAGGGTTTGCGGATTAAAAAACATGGCGGCTGCAAAAGGGCCGTTGTAAATGGTGCGCAGCTCTACAAGCGCGTGCGTCTTGATCAGACTCAGCACATGTTGAGTCAATGCGGGTGCCTGCGCGGGGGCGCTACTGGGAAGTGCTGCTGGGTTGTCAGACTGTGGAGTGGTGGCGGCGCTATCTGCATAAGCCCCAGTGCTTAATCCCATTCCGATCAGCATCCCAATGGTCATGGACAGGATACGAATAGCCGGTTGTTTTGTTCGTATACGCATGTGGTATCTCCTTGTTAATGTCGTTCAAAGCGGTGTGGTCAAAACAGAAAGCTGATTTTACGGTGTTGCTTCCTTTTTGCCATCAATCAGATAATCCGTATTTTTTCATCTTCAGCCATAATGTCTTGCGGCTCCATCCCAGAGCATCGGCAGTTTCCGATCTGCGCCACTGGTTTTTTTCCAGGGCCTGAAGTACCTGGCTGCGCTCTTCTGTCCGGGATGAAAAATCTGGAAGTTCGTCCTGTTCCGGCGTTTCGCATTCCATCGCCTCGGTACAGAGTAGGTGCAAACATTCTGCCTGTTCAAAGCGATGATGTCCCAGGTAATAAGCCGCCATGCGCGCTGCCTTGTTGTACAGCTCACGGACATTGCCGGGAAAGGAATAACTGAAAACCCATTCCTTCAACCATAAAGGCAAATCCGGAAGCTCACAAACTTCCTGGGCATAAAGATTCAGAGACTGGCGCATGGCGGCATTGAACAGTAAATGCTTTTCTTCTGGACCACGTTCTTGCAGGGTCGGGACATAGAGTTCGACGACGGCAATACGGTGATAAAAGTCAAGACGAAAGGTGCCTTCCTGAATCATGCGGTTGAGGGGGCGGTTGGTGGCAGTCACCAGGCGAAAATCCGTCTTGATGGCTTCACTGGAACCTACGGGGTGAATCATTCCGTCATCCAGGGCGCGGAGTAATTTGACTTGCTGGGAAAAGGGCAGATCTCCGATTTCATCCAGGTACAGAGTGCCTTTGTGGGCATCGCGGAAATAGCCGGTGTGGTCGCGCACCGCACCGGTAAACGAACCTTTGATGTGCCCGAAAAACATGGATTCAAACAAGGTATCGGGAATGGCCGCGCAGTTTACGGCAACAAATGGACCGTTGCGATATTCGGGATGGGCGTCGGCCACCATCCGGGCAATGTGTTCCTTGCCGGTTCCGCTTCCTCCGCGAATGAGCACGCTTACCGAAAGCGCGCCATAAAGCCGGCTGTTGGCCACCAGTTGTTGCATGCAGGCAGCCTGATAGAGAAAAGAACCTTCCTTGTGCAAGGGGAGTTCAGCATGGGGTTTTTCGGGCTCTACGCTAATTCCCGTCTGGGCATTTTCTCCGAAGCGTGGAGAGCTGCGCAACGTGTGGCGCAATACGGCTTCGAGGCTGGCACAGTTGAAATAAGCCGGGAGCACCACCCGGTCACTGACTGATGTTGCGGTATAGACACTTTGGTCGCCACTGCCCACCCAGATGACCGGAATACCCTGAATGCGTTCCCAGGCCAGATGATTCCGGTCATAGCGACGTAACGCGCTGGTGCTGATGAAGGCAATTTCGGCTTCCATCGGCGCGTCACTGGAAGGATGTTCCGCTTCTTCGTCATAGCGCAATATTTCGGGGCTGTCTTCCCGATTCAGGCATCTTTCCAGGCGTTTGGCAAAGTCATGCTGACCTTCCCAAACCAGTATTTGGATGGGATTCATACTAGTAAACCAATACGGCATTGCCGCAACTGAGCGCATTATAATCTACGGTGGCGATTCCTAACTGGATGCCCAGCAATTGGAGTATCGGCGCCAGAACAGAATTCAAAAGGTCTGTCAGCGAGGATAACAACAGGGGATTGAGAACGGCCAGCAATGTCCCCGCTACGTTTCCAAGGCCGAGATTCTGGCCGAGCAGCTTCACATCAAGAGAGTTGGGCATTTGCAGTTGAGTTTTCAGGGCCTGCAAAGTGTTTCCCAGGGCATTACCCAGCCCATTGGTATCTAATGTCCGAGTTTGAGCCGGGGTGCCGGTAAAATTCAGGGGGGTATAACCATAAGTGGTATTGTTATAACCAGCTTGCCCACTGAGCGGGATGGTCAGAGGATTCATTCTGACCTGCACCAGTCCCAATACATTCACCAGATTGAATGGTTGCGCCACAGCAGACAGGGGCTTGGTGGTATTGCCGAGTGCGTCTTGGTGGACATTGCCAATGACGGCTGTCAACAGTCCCGTATTGGTGCCAATTCTGAGCCTAGTGTTGCTTTGCGGTACCGAACAGGTCAGGGTCGTCAAGTGGGCCTGGGCCGGATCTACTTCCAGATAGATGGGAATATTGAGCGCACCACCATCCAGTGCACCAAGAACCTGCACATGCAACGCCAACGCGACCTGCGCAGTATGCGCCTCGGTTTTCCAGCTTCCATCCGGGTTCTGTCCGGGCTCGCCAAAGGCGATGGAAGGTGGAGAAATTACCTGCAAGCCCAGACTGAGATTCACCAGACCACCCAGATGCACGCCCAGATTGGGGATGTCAATGAAGTGCCCCTGATTAGCGACCATGGCAGCGGTAGTGATCAGGTTCAGCAGATTCACCTGGGCATTGGCGGCTGCATTGGGGTCTGCCAGTTTGATGTTGAGAAGTTTTCCAACAGGAACCTGATAGGAACCGGGGACATTGAGATTCACGAGTTGTTGCAGGGCACCTTTAGCATCTGAGGCCATGACACCGCCGTTTTGCTGATTACTCAAGGCCGTCAGCAAGCCCTGGTACAGTCCGGGCAGATTCAGATTGGCCTGCAACAAACCTTTGACATTACCCACGTCGAGTGATTGGGCCAATTTCCCCAGGGTGATGTTGGTGCTCAAAAGCCCATTGTAACCTACGGCTCCTAGATTGAGTTGGGTTCCCAGTAAGCCTCCGAGCAGGGCATTCAGTACGGCAGATTGCTGTGTATTGAGGCTGAGCAATTGGCTGCTGACCGTAAAGCCCGCCATGCTGGGTGCCCAGGCAATGGCCTGGGCGTGCAGGGTCAGGGGCGGTCCCAAAAACAGAAAATAGGGTACCTGCTGACTGACCTGAATCTGGACCGCATTTTTCTGGCTACCGCTGGGTACGTTGGTGGAAAAATAGCTTGGGGCCGCTTGCGTGTCGGGATTCCAGTTGCCGGTGTTGACGGTGATTTGTCGCCCCGGGGCGGTAGTCTGGAAACCGTTGGCAATGGCATTCTGCTCGGCGGTGGTCGAAGCGCCTGTAATATCCTCTGCTCCAGCAATAGCTGCCATGTCGGCAATTTTCTGCAGATGACGCTGTACATAAATGGCGTGGGAAATATCAATGGCACCAAAGACAATGAGCATCACAATCGGCAACACCAGGGCAGTCATGATAACCAGACTGCCCTTTTCGTCGTTACGCGACTCTTTATGTCTCAGGTGCCCGTTTTTCATGGTTGCATACCGGGATACTGGGACCCTGAAATGCCGCTGGTAGAAGCCATAGGGTTAGAACCTGAAGCAGAAGCGGCATTGGAAGATGGGCTGCCAAAGGTTTTCAGATAAGCTTTGTAGCTCTGCTGGGCTTCGGCGCCGCTGATGGGTTGAAAATGACCAGCGTGCTGCCCATCGGCCTGGAATGCCAAAAGATTTTGCACGGCATCGGGGTGTTTGGGCAGGGGCATGGGTGCTACGGCATTATGGGTGATGGTCACCGACATGGGCGTTTTGACTGGAGTCAGGGGGACGGTCTGTTGCACCCTGACAGGAGCAGGAGCAGGAGCAGGAGCAGGAGCAGGAGCAGGAGCAGGAGCAGGAGCAGGAGCAGGAGCAGGAGCAGGAGCAG
>NZ_JABELD010000065.1 GCF_018853445.1 Acidithiobacillus concretivorus | reverse complement strand
ACCGGCCGTACTCTGCCATGATTGTGGCCATGTTCTGCACTGCCCACGTTGCAGCGCTGCACTTACCTGGCATCGTCACCAAGACCGCCTGCGTTGTCATCACTGTGGTTACGATTCCCTTTGGCCTAAAGACTGTCCGGAATGTCACAGCACTGCGCTGATCACTGCCGGACAGGGAACCGAGCAACTGGAAGAAGTCCTGCGCCAACGCTTTCCCGCAACGCCGGTCTGGCGTATTGATCGGGATGCATTACCCGGACGGGAGGCTTTTTCCGCCGTACTGGAACAGATTCATCAAAATCAACCCGCCATCCTGGTCGGCACGCAAATGCTCGCCAAAGGCCATCATTTTCCAGCCGTCACCCTGGTCGGCATCGTCAACACTGATCAAGGCCTATTCAGTGCCGATTTTCGGGCTCCCGAGCGCCTGCTGCAGATGGTGTTGCAAGTGGCGGGGCGAGCAGGTCGCGAAGACCGACCCGGACGAGTCCTTCTGCAAACCCACCTACCCCATCATCCCCTGATCCAGAAACTCAGTGAGGGAGACTATCAGCAAGCCGCCCAGTTACTCCTGGAAGAACGCCTGCAAGCCAGCCTTCCTCCCTGCACAGCCCTGACCCTTATGCGTGCCGAAGCCCATCAACGGGCAGCCATTCAGGCCTTCCTGGAAGCGGCAAAAGCCTGCGCTCCCGATTCGCTGGCAATCAGCGGACCACAGCCTGCACTGCTGGAAAGACGGGCCGGTTTTGAGCGCGCTGAATTGTGGATAGAAGCTCCCACGCGCCAGATCATGCAGAAGGCCCTTAAAACCTGGCTACCCTGCTGTCAGCAGCTGCCAGAAGCCCGTAGGGTGCGCTGGTTTGTCGATGTCGACCCGCAATTCATGCTTTGATTCCGGCGTGATTGGTAAAAACTACTATATATTGGGTATGCGTGAAATTTATGCGACACTCGTAACAAATTCGAAGGAGTACACATGCCCAAAAATGCCAAGCTCAAACTCTCCGATCCGTCGATAGAACGCAGTGTGTTGTATGTTGGTGAAAAAGAGATCATTGCTGACTCTACCGGAATATTGAAAGAAGAAGGCTGGGATATCATTTTTGCACCCTCTTTAGCGGAGTCTCCCCAATACGCCAGCAAAAGCGGCGCGCTGGTTGGCGTAGTCGGCTTCAGCCAGAAAGAGTTTGTGGATCATGCACATCGCGTCGAACTGATGCTCGCCCAGTCCACCCAGTTAAAATGGATTGCCTTAATCCCCCCAATGCCGCTGACCAACCGGCTTTCCGTCAGCTGATTGGTAGCGCATTTTATGATTATCACACCTTGCCTTTAGATGCCCTGCGTCTGTCCATTACCTTGGGACACGCATTTGGTATGGCAGAAATGACGGCCGATACCTTTCAGGGCGGGCAGTGGGATCTTCACCATCATCCCGAAAGCCAGATGGTTGGTGCCAGTGATCAAATGCAGAAAATCTATCAGGAAATTCGCAAAGTCGCTGGTGTAGAAGCGCCCGTTCTCATCACGGGGGAAAGCGGGACGGGTAAAGAACTGACGGCTCAAGCTATTCATGAAAGGTCCACTCGTAAAGAAGGCCCCTTTATAGCCGTCAATTGTGGGGCTCTCCCTGCCAACCTGATTCAATCAGAATTATTCGGGCATGAAAAAGGTTCTTTTACCGGTGCCCATGAACGCAAAATCGGACGCATTGAGTCCGCCACTGACGGAACCCTTTTTCTGGACGAAATTGGCGACTTGCCGATGGACCTGCAAACCAATCTGTTGCGGTTTTTACAGGAAAAAACCATTCACCGGGTTGGTGGTCGTCAGGATGTAGAAGTCAATGTCCGGGTGCTGGCTGCCACCCATATCAACCTGGAAGCAGCCATCAAGGACGGACGTTTCCGACAGGACCTTTACTACCGCTTGAATGTATTGCAGATAAAAATGCCACCCTTGCGTGATCGTGTGGGTGACATTCCGTTGTTGGCGCAATATATATTTACGCGCTTTTCGGATGAAAAAGCGCATCGAGTCAAAGGATTCAGTGAAGAAGCGCTTCATGCCATGAATCATTATGACTGGCCGGGCAATATCCGGGAACTCATCAATCGCGTCCGTCGAGCCATGGTCATGTGTGAAAAGTTCCTGATTTCACCGGTTGATTTAGGTCTGGAGCGGCGCACCAATTCACGCATGCAGGTTACCCTGAATGAAGCCCGTGATAGTGCCGAAGCCAGCAGTATTCGTGGGGCACTGGCACAAAGTCGCGGCAGCGTCAGTATGGCTGCCCGCCAGCTGGGCATTTCGCGAGTGTCTTTATACCGACTGATGGAAAAACACGGCATTTCCAAAAGCTGAATATACGCTAACAGACTGATCAGCATAGCAACTTGCGCATAGGCAGGTATATGCTATTCTTGAAAATAGCCGGTTGGGCTATTTTTGATTATTTTGGGGTGTGAAATGGCGGTTGGTACAGTAAAGTGGTTCAATGATAGTAAGGGATTTGGCTTCATTACACCTGAAGATGGTAAGGAAGATGTGTTTGTGCACCATTCCGCCATTGAAGGTACGGGTTTCAAAACCCTGGCTGAAGGTGAAAGGGTCAACTTTGAAGTCACTCGTGGACCCAAAGGTCTGCAGGCCGAAAAGGTCCGCCGGGCTTAATTAGGGCTCAGCGTTAAAACCGGATGTTTCGCGCATCCGGTTTTTATATTTTCTAACTCTCTCTCGTTGGCTTTTTGCGCTTGCCAGCCGTGCTACTACGCGGTTTAGCCTCACCTTTCGATGGCTTGGTCGTTGCCGACAAAATCTTTCTGGATGGTTTTGCGTCTCCCCCGGCACGCGCACGGAGTGCTGAAGACCGACGGGGTGCTCCCGATTTATCGCCTCCAGCTTCTTGCGGGGCAATTTGTAACGGCCGTCCCGCCACCCAGACTTTCTGCAAATGCTGCAAGGCGGCCGCAGGAATATCTGCCGGTAACTCTACCGTAGTGTACTCGCCGTGGATTTCCACCTTGCGGATATTGCGACTGGGAATCCCTGCTTCATTGGCAATAGCGCCGACAATATTCTTGATCTGAGCACCATGATCTTCGCCGACATCGAGACGAAAGCGCCGCATCGGCTGGTCATCAGCAAGAGGTTTACGGGGTGTACGGTTGGCACCGCGATCACTGCGCACTGGCCTTTCGTCATCGCCGCGCCGCCGTGAAGAGCTTGGCCGCCCTGATCCTGAGGACTCCGTACGCATGGGCCGGGTGGGTTCTTCAACCGGCACCAGTGGCCGTTCTTTTTGCACCATGTAGGCCAGGGCTGCCGCAATTTCACTGAGGCCCACGTCATGCTCCTGCTGATAATCGGCAATGAGCGATTCAAAAACCGACAAATCCTGAGCGTTGATGACTTCCGACAATTGGTCCTTGAACTGGATCATGCGGCGGTCAGCTACATCTTCGATGCTCGGCAGATGCATGGCCGTTATCGTCTGGCCGGTAGCCTTTTCAATAGCCCGCAATAAATGACGCTCGCGTGGTGCCACAAAGAGAATGGCATCACCGGTGCGTCCGGCGCGTCCGGTACGCCCAATCCGATGCACATAGGCCTCGGTATCATTGGGAATATCATAATTAATGACGTGGGTGATGCGTTCCACATCCAGGCCCCGCGCCGCGACATCCGTAGCAATCACAATATCCAGGGCACCGGATTTCAAGCGTTCGATGGTTTGTTCACGCAAGGCCTGGCTCAAGTCACCATTCAGGGCACCGCAGGCATAACCTCGTGCTTCCAGACGCTCGGCGAGTTCTACGGTCGCCGTTTTGGTACGGACAAATACAATCCAGGCATTGCTGTCTTCGACTTCCAGAATCCGGGTCAGCGCATCCAGCTTGTGGGTACCGCTCACTTGCCAGTAACGCTGACGAATAGTGGCCACGGTGGTCGTCGCCGACTTGATTTTGATTTCAAGAGGTTGCTTGAGATAGGTTTTCGCAATCCGGCGAATGGCATCGGGCATGGTCGCAGAGAACAAAGCCACCTGCCGACCCTCCGGCGTGTGCTGCAGGATGTCTTCTACTGCATCAATGAAGCCCATGCGCAGCATTTCGTCGGCCTCATCCAGAACTACCGCCTGCAATTGGTCAAGGCGCAAGGTTTTGCGGCGCAAATGATCCTGAATGCGCCCCGGAGTTCCTACCACTACATGCACGCCCCGCTGCAGTTGCTTCAGTTGCAAGCCCATGGATTGTCCGCCGTAAATTGGCAACACATGAAAACCCGGCAGAAATTTGGCGTAGCTTTGCATGGCCTCGGCAACCTGAATGGCCAATTCGCGCGTGGGAGCCAGAACGAGTAATTGCGGAATGCGCAGGCTAATATCAACGCGGCTGAGCAGTGGCAAGGCAAAAGCCGCGGTCTTACCCGTACCTGTCTGGGCGAGGCCAATGACATCACGGCCTTCCAGCAGCGGCGGAATACTTTGCTCCTGAATCGGGGAAGGCTGTTCATAGCCGATCTCCGCCACCGCTTTCTGCAAAGGTTCGGCGAGAGCAAAGTCACTAAAACGGAGATCAGATTGTTGAGACATGGACACACCCGGAAGAGAATTCAGGGTCCGAACTATACGCCAATTATCCCGAACTTGCAGTGTTTTCTTGTCGATAACTGCGGTTCGGCAAAATCAGTCGGCGTCGAGTGCCGCCTGCAGTTCTGTTTGAATCGCCAGATCTGCCCCAGGACCAACGGGCGTCCTGTCTGCCACAAAGGTATCTGTGAACGCATATTCAAAATGCACATCCTGAAGGCCGAGGCTGCCAAAAATGCGGGTTTCCCAGGAATGATCATCAGCATGGGCCAGCAAGGTCGGCCATTGGTCCGGGCTGGCACATTCGAGGATAGGGCCAAAAAAGATAGCACCCGGCTTGTTTTTCAGGCGTAAAGCACAACTGCCGGGGGTGCGGCCAGACATTGGCAGGAAATCAATGGTGCGCGTCAGGCGCAACTTGCTATCCAGGGCAATATCAATGGGCGCGTTCAAAAATTGGGCCTCGGCGGGCTGCGCCACCAGCTTGCAACCGGCCTGCTTCCAGAGCAACACATCCTGCGCCCCAAAATGGCTGGGCAAAAACAATATCTGCAGCGGTGCCAAAGCTTCCAGTGCTGCCTTCAATGCCTCGGTATATACCGGCGCGTTGACAAGAATGCCTCCGGCATCTTTATCGGCAATAAAATATACTGCTGGCTGTGCGCCCCCACCTTCTACGTGGTAAATATCTCGGTCGAAGAAACTGCACAACTTTTGCATAATCTGCTCCTGCCTCGGTCATCCCAGATGATGCTTGCAGTATAAACATAATCCACGCTGAAACTCATCTTGCGAGCGTTTTTGGTCGTTGTGGATGCAGACCACTGTGGCATAATCCGTCCATGAATATACTCCTGCTGATTGCTGCCCTGATCATCATCCTCGCCGGGGCCGAGGCGTTTACCAATGCCCTCGAACATCTGGGTGACCGCCTCGGCATATCCGAAGGGGTCACCGGTTCGATATTTGCCGCTGTCGGTACGGCACTGCCGGAGGCTATGGTCCCCATCGTCGCGGTATTTGCTGCCGCGTCGGGAAAACCCGCCCATCTTGGTGAAGAAGTCGGTGTCGGTGCCATTCTGGGCGCGCCCATGATGTTATCTACCCTGACCTTATTCCTGATGGCCGTTTTTGTGTCTCCGCAGCGGGGTTGGCAGGGTGCCCTGCAGCCAGAACCCAGCGGATTACGTCGTGATCTGGGATGGTTTCTGGCCGCTTTTGGCCTCTCCTGCGTCGCCTTGTTTGTACCTCACCATATTACCCTGGTACGGGTCGGCATCGCCCTGATTCTGATTACCCTGTATTTTTTGTATGTGCTGGTCACCCTACGCGCTTCAGCGGCCCTGGTTGCCGAGGGTCATGGCACAGAAGCTGGTCATGCCTTATACCTCAGCAAAACAGGTTTACCCGTGCAAATGCCGGTGATTCTGCTGCAGTTGGCGATCGGCTTGGGTATGATCGTGTTTGGTGCCAGTTTATTTGTGGATGGTATTGAAGGGTTATCCCACTGGCTGGGCATCTCGGCGCTGATCCTGTCGCTGCTGGTGGTTCCCATTGCCACTGAGCTCCCGGAAAAAATCAACAGCATCCTCTGGATTCGGCGTGGCAAAGATACCCTGGCCTTTGGCAACATCACCGGTGCGCTGGTTTTTCAGGGTAGTCTCCTACCTGCCATTGGCGTATTACTCACCCCCTGGTCGCCCTCCTTCCCCGTCCTGCTGGGAGCGGGACTGACTTTGTTGGCTGGCACTTATACCTACTTGCTGGTCATTCGTGGAGTCGTCCTGCGTCCGTATCATTTTGTGGTAAATGGTCTGTGTTATGCCACCTACTTTTTGGCCTTGACCTGAGCAGCTCAGGATATGCGAACAAACAAGGGACTCGCCGCTGGTATCCTGCTTTTGCTAGACTAGCCCCATGCCTCGGTAGCTCAGTGGATAGAGCAACCGCCTCCTAAGCGGTAGGTCGCGCGTTCGATTCGCGCTCGGGGCACCATATCGACACAATCTCTAATCAGAGAACGCCCGCGTACTCTTCCAGTGGCTTAACAACGCAATCCCAACTAGAAACACCGGCAAAACCATTGCGAGAGCAGGAATCTGGAAAAGAAAAAAAGCAAACAAAATTGCACCAACTAGATACGCGAATAGCGCAGCTAGCTGTTGACGCCAGGCAAAGGGAAGCGGACGTTTCTTGCGAAGATTTTCGACAAAAGTAATGACAATGCTGGTCAGGGTATTCGTGAACACGACAGAAGGAACGCCTGCAACATTAATCAGTCTCGCAGCCACACTTTGCAGCCCCATACTGAGCGCAGAAGCCATAATCAGGACATAGAGCCATACACCAACATCAGGAAAACCGACAAGCATCCAGACTAAAGCATAAATCCCCAAAAAAAAGGTCTCTATGCAGAGAAGTATACGTAATCCATAGAGATGTTCTTTCCACACGCTCCCGAGCGCAATGCCCACTATGAAACCCAGAAGTGCGGCCAGAGAATGAGTAGCTGAGAGCAGGTGTCCCTGGCCTACGGCAATACCAAACAGAGCCAGATTACCCGTCATAGCCGAGGTAAAGACCATGTGGAATTTGAGAAAGGCGACAATGTCTGCTCCACCAGAAGTGGCTGAGAGAAGGTGCATGGTCCGATCAGATTTCCCCAGGCGTTGGGGCGCAGAAGATTGCTTATTCATAAAATGCAGGGCATCTCAATATCCTCTTAACTTATTGCTCACAGTTGCTTATAGCGTTCATCACAATTAAATCTAGTGCGCGGACAGTATACCCGCATCAAATCAAAACTGGAGCAATATTAGCCGGATCGCTGAAGCTCTCGTCCCCATTTTCAACATGCCCTGCCATGCGCCAATGGTGCTGAGGAGTGGAGAAGATCAGGTCATACCAGTGGTGACTAGACTGCAAGTTCCAGAGAATTTCCTGAGTTTGATTTGCAGCACCCCCTGCGCTCGTACCTCTAAACATCCCGAAATAATGACAAGATAAGCTGTTCAGTTACCTTATGATGAACCCAAACACCTTGTCCAGAATGATCCGTGCAAACAACTGAGCGTAAAAAGCCAAAGAGAATCGAGTGGAAACAATTACCCACATTTCGATCTCCTTTCAATCGCTTCGTTCACCCGGGATTGTGGCGAGGCGATTTGCGGCATCCCCCCATAAAGCGGGGCTTCATTCTTTCTCGCCGGCTTGATAAGCGGCAAGAGGTGCGTGCTGTTTATCGGCATAGGCTTTTAAATAATGCATTTCCTTGTGCCACGTCTTAACGCCTTTTGCCGCAATCCATTCCTGCTTCATTTGTTCAGGACCGGGGACCTTGAGCAAGGTGGTGGGCGTATACGTGTTACGGGCACTGGGCGGAGGCAGACCCGCTCCATCGGCACTTTGATGCGCCTTATACCAAGCGTACCACTTGGAATCCGGGTGCAAATAATGGCCCGCAGCACCCGCTTCCCGGCGGAGCAGAGTATAGTGCGAGCATTTACCCGCATTGAAGGCTAAGGGTACCTGCATGGGAATAACCTTGGGAGTAGGCTTAAAATCTGGATGCCGAGTCCAGATCCCCGAAAAAACACTCGCATTTTGATCCCACTGAGACATGGGCGGCAACCCAAATACGGCTTCCGTGGTTTTCAAAATATTCACCTGCGAATACAAATTGGTTTGGAAATAACCGCGTTTTACCCAAGGCCCCATGGCGAGAGCAAATGTCCGATGCGCGTTGATGTGATCCGCGCCCGACTGCGCATCATCTTCTGTGAGAAACACTAGCATATGTTTCCATTGGGGGGTGGTGGACAGATAATGGATGAATTTGGCTGTGGCGAAATCATTGTTGGCCACATAATAGTTGGGCGTATAGTAACAAGGTTCACGTCCGGCCGTATGATCATCTGGCAGCCAGATGTAGATAAAATGCGGGAATTGGGCGCCTGGATGGGCTTTCAGCCAATTTACTGCCATTTTTTCCCGGTAGGTGTCGAGAAACATGCGATCCCAACCGGGAAAGCCCGTTGCCAAATGCTTTTTCATAGTCGTAGAAATGTTTCCAGCTTCCGATCGAGACACAAATTCTCCAAAATCCTCAAAAGATACGTGATGATTCAGAAGATCGTTGAAGAGAAACAAGCGCTGCGGATAGCTGATCCAGGGATTGGACCACTTCCCTAACACGGAAAGATTCTCGTATATGGCATAGGGGTTATCCACACCCAGCGGCATGCCTCCTGTGCCCGTTGCCCCACCCGGGACTAAAGATTGGGTCCAGCCGGGATTAGCTACCAGACCTCGCCCCGAATAGTATTCCGGCCAGGTACGCTGGACAAAATCCGAATCGGAGGCTGCCGTGGTCCATTGATGCCCCTGTGCGGTGACTTCGCCATCCGCCATAAAATTTACAAAGAGGGTGTAATGCTTCGCCAGATTATAGAGATTAGGTAACTCTTTGGGACCGTACAGATCGAGCTGCGGGTCAGCCCAAGCCCCCGCTGGTTTATAATCGCCCAAATCTTCGTCAAACGTTTTATTTTCTCTGAGAATAAAAACCACGTAGCGAATATGTTTGTGCAGAAAACGTGTCGTTTTGGCGTCCGAAGCCTCCCTGCTCTTTTGTTGTTCTGCCGTAAAACCATCGTTTTTCAGGCTCTGTTCTGTCCACGCTGGTAGTTTTTCATTCAAATCAGACAGTTTAATTTTTTGCACCGCGCCATCCATCATGTCACCTACCCATTGATGCTCGACGTTGGGACCAGAGCCGAACCCTTTGGCGGAGACCACATACAAATCCGATGCAGTATGCGTAATGGCCGTCGGATACCAGGCGGTGGGAATCAAACCCAAGGCCCTGCCCGTCTGATCGTCAAAAACCGCGACATCGTTATTTCCTGCATTGGCGACAAAAAGGCGCGTGCCGACTATGGTCAGGCCATCCGGATAAGTTCCCGGTGGCGCATCCGGATAGGGGCTATCGTCCAAAAATCCTTTAACGCGCAAATCTACTGTATTTACTTCGGCTATTCGATCAATATTGGCGAGGGCAACAAATACATCTGGTGAATGAGGTACTGCTGCCAATGCCGTAGGATGCACACCTGCCGCCGTGTTTTGGGGTCCAGTCGGCGGTCCAACCCGAATATCTCCAAGAAGCCGCATCTTTTCGAGATCCACTACCGCTACGGCATTACCACCCCACAGGCTAACCACCAGTCGCTTTCCATCATCCGCAAAAGTGTCTGCAAACGGATAGGGACCCACATTAAGATAACGGGTTTTGCCACTTTGAATGTTGATGCGCGCCAAGCTATTGGCCAGCATACCCGTCACATAAAGATGCTGGCCTTTAGGACCTACAGCAATGGCATCTGGGTAAAACAGCCTAGAGTGATCAATGTAGTGCCCTTGGTATTCATAAGGATACTGCGATTTAGGGAATGCCTGCCAAACAAGCGGATAACGGCGGAGTAATTGCGGCTTGCCATGAACCAGGCGGAGTGCAGCGACGTCTCCACTATCCCCCCCAGCGGCGTAAAGCGTCTGCTGTGGACCCACCGCCAATCCCTGAAAAAAGCTTTGATGGCCGATGACATTTCCATGCAGGTCTTTTGCATCCGTCGGCTCAGGCAGAGACCGGACACCCTGTTTGTAAGCCGCCATTTCTGCCAGCCGTTGCAGAGAACGCTGATCATACCAGGTAATGGTCTGGGCATAAGTTGCGCCATTGGCCAAAACGGCGATCTGTTGCCCGAACGGAACCGCTTGGGTTACAAAGTTAGGAGCACCGTTGACGGTACCCACGGGGCTGACAATACGTCCAGTAGGGAGGACATGAGTCACCCAGTCTTTGTTGTCCGCGACAATATGAATCGGGTCGTTTATGTTGCGGGTATTGGACGGGGCCTGTACATAAGCCAAGGCGCTCTGCGGTAGCAAAACAGAAGTCAATGCTAAGGTGGCACTAAGGACATGCCAATTCATATTTCGAATCATAAACTAACCTCGTATTTGCCTTATATCATAGTATGCAATCAATGTTGATATTGCAGACTTTGGAAAAATAATGTCCTAAAAAACTCAGAAGTCCATATATCAGTGATTGTAAAATAAATCCGTTATTGAAAAAGTCATTAATAACAAATCGTAAACAATATTAGATTGTTTAATAAAATAGCCATGGACTTATATTTTAACGAGCAACCCCATATTTTTTCGTCCAATCAGATACATAGGCTGGTGGCTTCATGGCTTTAACAAATTTTCTATTAGGCCAAGGGTCAGCAAATCCACCCGTGAAATTATAAGAGACTCTTTCATCCTTATCAGAAGATATAATTTTAATCATTTTTAACGCAATCAAGTTAGATCTTTTCTGTGCATACTCAGAACATTGGTGAAAATACTGATTAATTACCGTAGGCACGTTCATGGCTGCATCAGAAATAGTATGAATCTCAATAAAAGGAATCTTGTTCATTGTTGAAACCAAGGCAATAGGATAATTTCCGGCCTCATCGGCTTCATGGAAGATTTTGGTACTCTTTTTTATTTGTTTAACGTTACGCAACCATGCATCACCCGACCCTTGAGTCCCATAAGCAAGTACCCACGGCCTACGTCCTACCGGTGCGGATAAAATGTTAGCGGGCGTAAACCGAGCAACTTTTGTAGCTGCAACAGCAGCCAACTTCACTAATTCTGGGTCTGCATAAATATATTCGGGGTTGGGATTACCTTGCTTATAACCTTCATCATCAGATACCAATGAGCTAAACTGACCAGGAACAATTTTTCCATCGCTTTTGGTCATATAATTACTAAAATTAACAACTCTAGCACCAATCACCACATCACCCATGGATAAGTCCGGCAAATGCGATCCGGCAGTCCCTGGATCAATGACAAAAACAGGATCAAAGGTCTTTTCCATAAGATAAGTGTCTATAGCTGTGAGACTAAAACTACCAACTGGAGGAGGGGACGACAGGACCACAGATATCCCATAAATATCTCCTGTGGTGAACTTAAAAAAACCTTCTTTATAGTTTCTTTGGTTGTTCATTTTGGCAGTAATCTGAGCATAGGTATTTGGGCTTGATGGCAGAATGATACCAACAAATGACCGAGAGGTGCCCAAAACAGAATCCTTGAGAGCTAGTAACTCTGTATCAGCAGTGGAGCAAGACGAAAAAATAAACATACCAGATAATATAATCATATAAAAATATAATTTTATATTGCTCATAATCATCATACTCCATTAGTGAAATAATAACAGGCACAAGATGAAAATAATATAACGTCAAGTGCCTGCGGTTGAATCTTACGCTATAAAACAAAACTCACTGAAAGCGGAGACTGATATTACTACCTACAAAAACTGGAGCACCTGACTGGCCCTGTAAATATGAAAATGGCTTACTCATTTGCTCGGCGTATACCAGATAATTATTATTGAGAATATTATCTGCGTAGAGACTGAGCCTCAGAGATTTAATATAAGCCGAATTGATTGGCATATCATAAGACACATTAAAGTCTAGAGTATCATACGAAGGCAAGGTCAGACCTATTGTTTGCCCCTTGTTAGTTGCCATATATTGGCGACCAACAAAATGTCCCGTCAGCGCCGCATACAAGCCACCATGCTCATAGCGAACTCCAGCAGTAGCGGTATAAGTCGGAACATAGGGCCGGTATTCTCCGGGATACGACGTTCCATTCGTTCCGACCGAAAGGGTTGTGTATTTGGCACTCGTATAGTTATAGGTACCGAATAAAGATACGTCATCTTTAATCGGTACATCCAAACCTAAGGTAACCCCCTGGTATAAGGCCGCGCCATTGTTATACTCAAATGTCTGACCAGTTGCCGAATCGTAATATTCACTGAAAATATTGCTAAAATTCCTCCTGAAGACCGAAAGATTTGTGGAGAGCAGGCTGCTCTTATATCTTATTCCAGCGTCGTAACTTATATCACCCTCTGGTTGAACGCTAATTGCTGCAGGTGTAGGTGCCACACCTATAGCAGAGTAATAGGCGCTAATGTTTGGCACCTTATTTGTTTTACCCACACTGAAATATAGGTTAACGTCATGAATCGGGGTATACGAGAAACCTAATGATGGCTCCCAGAAATAATAAGTGTTATTTACATGCCCACCATAATTGTAATAGTAACCAGCCACATCATCACAGCCAGTTGATACGACATTATACTTTACCCCTGGATAAATATGTAACTTACCATTCATAAGATCTATATTATCCTGTAAATACACATAATTATAATTACGTGTATCATGTTCATTCCACGCATTATTGTAACCATCAATATTGGGGACTGGACTACTTCCATACCAGTACTCGGCACTATGATCTTGACTATAATCGACCATAGCTCCTAATTCTACGGTGTTATGTGGGGCAAAAAAAGTTAACGAAGGAATAAAACCCACGCTCTGAATATCGTCAATATAATTATGATATTGCGTTCCATTTACAGCGGATCCGAATTCCGCAACTGGGTCATAACTGTTATTTGTTGACGGTGGCGCTGCATAAGGTTCAAGATTCGTTCCTACTGGATAGCCCTGATATATGGCATAGCCGTAATAGTTAGGATCATAGTATTCGGAACTTGTAAAAGAAGTGCGATTTGCAGCCTGCTGCTGAATAAACACTTTTGTTTTTGCCATCATATATTGATTAAGCAAACTTTTCCAAGATAAAATGACATTTAGGGCATGAGTATTCGTAGCACTATAAGCCACGTTTAGAGGAGCCTGATAGGCCCGATTGCCGGCCAAAAGCGCCAATGGCACCAAAGATGGCTGCCGCGCCTGTTCCACGTTATAAACAGCAACCAGCTTGATTTGAGATAATCCGTTATTATAGGGTTGCACAATAGCTGCATAGTATGAATTGATATCAGCATATACATTATTCATGAAGCTAGGGGCATGTGTATACGAATATTTAAAGAGCATTTCCGTACCCGTACCTGGAAGTGCTCCACTATTTACAGAGAAACCGGTCGTATAATTTCCGCCCCTGTAACCATATTTTCCCCCAGATGCATTCAAGTCAACATAAAACTTAGAGGTTGGCATCGCAGGCTCATACGAAATAGTACCACCTAATGAGTTAATCCCGTTTTGGGATGGCTGATTCGCTCCACTGAACACTTTAACCGTAGAAATCTGTCCCATGGTTAAAGGCGTGTAGGCGTGATCATCCCCATTGCCACCAGCCCCACCGCGAAATGTGTTAATAATTGGGACTCCATCAAAATTTGATGCCATCTGGCTACTGGTGAAGCCTTGATAGGTAAATTCATTATCTGTTGCCGAAAGGTTCCCAGGTCCTTGCGATATGACATTCATGCCAGGAACATGCTTGAGCACAGATTGAAAGTTTTGCGCTGGTGACGCATGTTTGACAGTTTTCTTACTCACTGAAGTAACCGCTTTTTCAGGTGGAGCGACTTTTTTTACTGCTCCAATATCGGTGACTGCTGGAGTGCTTTGGGTAGGTGCCACTACCGCACTATCATCAGCATGAGCAAGACTTGCAAACACACTTAATGCTGCTATAACTGCTGTGGACAATAATTTAGTCCTCATTAATGGTCGCCGAAGCACTCCATTTCCATCCCATATGTCCATATCAACATTACATTTAGTTTTCATTAGTACATTCTCCCTCTGTTATATAACTCATTAAATCTAAAGCATAAAACCGCTTAAAATCCATCTATGTACAATCACTTCTTGTCACTGAACGCCTCATAAATACCTATAGATGCGCCGAAGTAATGCCTTATTTTAAAGATAATATTCATAATTGTGTAATCTTCTATAACATTATTCTTACTTTTAATATACCTCTCACTAACTTATCAAGCAGATCACTGCGGTGCCCAGATTAAGCCCTGACCATCGCTACTGATTATTGATCTTCTGTTTTCAGAAAGTATCCGAGATACTTGGCTAGTAATAAAGTGTTATTTATGTAACGTTGCATATCGTAAATTGCAACACTCATGAAATCGATGGCGGTAATATGCAGAAACTGTGTGTTTTCATGAGACGAGAAGAAACCATTTTATTAATCCTCCTTGAGAACTTTTCATGCAGTTAGGTCATATATGGGAAACTTGCTGTAGCGCTTAACTGGCCACAATCGACGTTCCCGCTCAGTCAGGATCGTCCATACCCAAAGACGTCTATGTATAACAGTGAAAAAGGCCGTTAACCGCGCGGTTTCGAGTTATTTAAAGGTTATCCCCTACATTCACTTAGCTTTCGTTATGGCATATATAAAGCATCATTATTAGCACAAAAAATTAATAAGCAAATATCATGCCATAATTTAAGATTCTAAGAATTTCTCGTATTTTTCATTAAAAACAATATGTTATCACAAACACAATCTACTGAAAATTAAGGTCCACCTTCATTCCTCATTTCTTAAGATTAAGAATATTAAGCATTCCGCACCAAAAAAAAGCGTTTGCATCAGAATTGCACTCTCGTTGTGCAAGCTTTCTCTGATTGCAGGGGTGTCAGACAGCCTTTCCCGGGGTTAAATTTTTGCCAACATTCTGCAACACAGCTCGCACTCATTTACGGGAAATTTTATCAATACGTGCCTGATCCAGTGGCCGAATAACCATATTATCAATGTTGACATGAGCGGGGCGCGTGACCACCCAGGCAATGGCATCTGCTATATCAGCGGCTTCCAGCGGTTTCATGCCGTCATAAACGCTATTCGCTCGCACAGTATCGCCACCAAAACGGGTCAAACTGAACTCTGTCTCCACAAAACCTGGATCAATTTCGGTTATTCGAATGGGTTTACCCAGCCATTCCAACCGCATCGTTTCGCTGATAGCTCGCACGGCATGTTTGCAGGCGGTATACCCAGCCCCGCCAACATAAGTTTCAAAACCTGCGACACTACCAATGTTGACTACATGCGCAACTTGACGACTATCCGCCAAAAGGCGGGGATATAACGCCTGACTCATCCTGACAAGCCCCAGAACATTGGACTGGTACATAGTCAACCAGTCGCTCTCATTCATGTACACTAACGGCTCCAAACCCAACGCACCTCCAGCGTTGTTGACCAGCACATGAACCTTGTTTGGCAACTCATCTACGAAATGTTGCACAGAGTTTTTCTGTGTAACATCAAGATGGAGTGCCGTCGCACCATATTTATCGGCCAGTTTATTCAGGCGATCCATGCGCCTGGCCCCAATGAAGACACGAAAACCTACCTCAACCAAAGCACGTATGGTCTCTGCACCAATACCCGATGAAGCCCCTGTAATAACCGCATTTTTCTGATTCATAAACAACTACCCTCGGTGAAGAGTCTATTAGAGAGTCCTGACTACGTTTCATGCCGCCGACAAAGTAAGCGCTACAAAATTGCCGACTCTATTAACCGGGATATGCGTTGCAGGGCTTCTGTATGCTTCGCCTCAAAGCGCAGGACTAGTGCTGGCTGGGTGTTTGAGCAGCGCACCAATGCCCAACCATCTGGAAACTCAATACGCAGGCCATCCAGCGTCAACAAATTTGCATCCGGGAACAAAATTGGCGCATCACGCAAAAGTGCTTCCATAATCCGCTGGGGTTTCCCTTCTTCCATTTCCAGCCGCTGTTCCGGCGTGCATGGCCATTCAGGTAGATCATCCAATAGGTTATTGCGTGAATTTTCATCCCCGTCGATGCTCGACAAAATTTCCAGTAGTCGCGCGGCGGCATACATCCCATCATCAAAACCAGGCCAGCGGTCTCTAAAAAAGAAATGACCAGCCAGTTCGGCCCCTACTGGCGCATCCAGCTCTTCCATTTTTGTCTTGATCAATGAATAACCGGTTTTCCACATAACTGGTTTTCCACCAGCTGCGCGAATCACATCGGGTAGCAGCGCTGACGATTTCACGTCGTACACGACTGCCGCGTCTTGATAATCCGGTAAAATATGTTTTACAAAAAGCATCAAAAGCCGATCTGCAAGGATCACCTTACCTTTGGCACTAACCACGACCATGCGGTCGCCATCACCATCAAATGCTAGACCTATATCCAGCTTTTCAGCGCGGACCAGCGCCACTAAATCCCTTAAATTGTCCTCATTAGTCGGGTCAGCAGGATGATTGGGGAAGCGCCCATCTACGTCCAGATACAGTCCGAAAACCGTACAGTTCAGCTTCCTAAAAAGCTCGGGGGCCACTATTCCTGTAACTCCGTTACCGCAATCCATACCAATGCGTAAGGGTTTCTGCAGACAAATATCTTCCACAACAAAGTGCTGATATGCGTCCGCGATGGAATGAGCAATGCCGACGCCCTTCTTTTCTGGTTGCATATATTCACGTGCTTGCAGGCGTTGATAAAGACGCTGGATATGTTCTCCATACAACGTTTGACCCATCATGACGATCTTGAACCCATTGTACTGGGGCGGATTATGACTACCCGTCACCATTACGCCACCGTCTGCACCCAAGTGTTGCACGGCGAAAGAGAGCACTGGCGTGGGAACCATGCCGACATCAAGGACGTCGCATCCAACCTTGCACAATCCACTACACAGAGCTTGATGAAAAGCCAACCCCGATAAGCGCCCATCTCTTCCCACGACAATGTTTTGTCCTCCGCGACTCAGGAGTTCACTGCCAATCGCCTTCCCCAGCTCTTCCACCAAATCGGGAGTCAGATCACAATCAACCACGCCACGAATGTCGTACTCCCTGAAAATGCCCGGAGGAACATTGATCATAGTGGCGTACCATGGGCTTTGTGGTGTAGCCGCACAGCATCTCGCGCCACAATGGCGAGACGTTCCTTAACCTGGGCATACACATTCGGCTGCACCGCTTCACTCTGGGTGCGCAGGGCAATCACGCCACATAGGGAGGCAGCGTGAAGCCCAAAAGTGCGAGCAATGATAAACAGCGCTGAACTTTCCATCTCAAAATTCAGCACACCCAATCGCTGCCATTCTTCCAGGCTGCCTTGTAGATGCTTGGGCACATAACCGGAGAAAGAATCATAACGCTCCTGCCCTGGCCAAAAGCTGTCTGACGAACAGCCTATTCCAGTCTGATAAGAGAAATTCTGGAGTTTTGTGGCTTCTACCAATTTTTGGGTCAGCGCAAGAGATGGCACTGCGGGATACTCTATGGGCGCGTAATGTCCTGAAGTTCCCTCTAATCGCACCGATCCCTCACTAATAATCAAATCCCCTAAATGCACATGGGGCTGAATGGCACCAGTCGTTCCCAATCGTATAAAGTGTGTCACCCCCAGTCGGGCTAGTTCCTCAATCGCGATTCCGGTAGAGGGTGCGCCGATCCCAGTGGACATCACCAAAACGGGGATATCATCTACATAACCTAAGGCCGATCGATACTCCCGATGCTGGGTCAGTTCACGGGCTTCATCCAGAAATGCGGCAATAGGATTCACCCGATCAGGATCACCCGGCAAAAATGCATACTTTGCTTCACACAACATCTGTGTGGATAAGCCGATGTGATACTGGATAGCCTTCGTATCCACAATAATTCCCGTCATAGCGCAGCCTCCCGACTCAGCAAATCATCCAGTAAGCTGCTGGCTCCAAAGCGCAACGTGCGGGGGGTAATAAAAGTTGTCCCCATCACGGCTTCAATTTGAGCAATGTAGGCGTCCATCTGTTCTCCTGTGCGCACGCCCCCAGCTACTTTTATCCCGGGAACCTGTTTGGAATGGGCATACTCTTTGGTCACAACAAGCAGATCAGCAACGGCTGTCAAACAGCGTTTAAAAATGACCAGGTAACAGCGTCTATTTTTGACCAGTTTTAGAGGGGGTGGATGCGACGTTTTTTGAACCGGTAAGAATCGTTTCCGGTCTCCAGAATATCGCAGTGGTGGGTCAGTCGATCGAGAAGCGCCGTGGTCATTTTGGCGTCTCCGAAGATCTTCACCCATTCTCCGAAGGAGAGGTTGGTGGTGATAATCAGCGCGGTCTGTTCGTAGAGTTTGCTGATCAGATGGAAGAGCAAGGCGCCGCCCGACTCCGAGAAGGGCAAGTAGCCCAATTCGTCGAGGATGACGAGGTCCAGGCTCTGCAGGGTTCTGACGAGGCGGCCGCCCTGGCCACGGGTTTTCTCCTGTTCCAGAGAGTTGACGAGATCGACTACGTTATACCAGCGTACCCGCTTGCTCTGGTCGATGGCGGCATGACCTAACGCCAGGGCCAGATGGGTTTTCCCGGTCCCTGTGCCACCCACAAGAATGAGATTATGGGCAGACTCCAGGTATCCCCCTTGGGCCAGCGTGCGCAGGTGTTCTTCGGCCAAGGGGCTTTCCGTGAAGTCAAACTCATCCAGACTGCGCTGCAGGGGGAACCGGGCTATACGTCTTTGATAACGCAGACTGCGGTAATGGCGGTCCTGTTTTTCGGCATCAATCAGGCTGGACAACCAGGAAACCGGCTCTGTGACCGGCCCGGGTTGCGCGGCCCATTCCTGGTAGGCGGTCGCCATGCCGTACAGATGCAGATCCTTCAGAGAGAGGGCTAGTTCAGTGGACATAAGGCTTCCCCCGCAAGGTATCGTAGCGACTGCAATCCGCCGTTGGCTCTTCTTTCAGATGCAGGGCTTCTGGAGTCTGCTGAGGCGGTGGTGGCAGCGGATGCGCCAGACGGTGTACCAGATTGAGGATCACCGTGACTGTAACGGTTCTCTGCTCCAGGGCCATGGCGCAGGCAGTCTCCAGTATGTCCATGCCATGGTCTCTGGCCGCCAGTAAGACTTCTACAAAAGCCTTA
>NZ_JABELD010000064.1 GCF_018853445.1 Acidithiobacillus concretivorus | reverse complement strand
CCCGCCGTCATGAAGGCCACCACATCACAGGTGGGTGCCATACCGGAAATACTCTGGCTGATCAGCCCCCAGAGACTGACCACGTCTTCTTGCAGGGTTTCGGGAGCGGCGGATACTTTTTCCATGACTGACAACCTTTCTATTCGCAACTTTGTTGCATTATTGCCAAGCACAATCATTACTGTCAACTACTTGGTTTTGGTACACCCAAAAACCATCAAAATCAAACCCGCGAATAATACTTGTAATATTGACAAATGTACCGTGCTCATCAACACTGCTTACAAAATGTGAAGGCATTTCTCATTTGCCGAGCTGTTCATCACGGAGAACTGTTGTGTCTGATATTCTTCCCAACATCACCGAGAGCCTGCTGCAGCAACCCGATACAAAACGTCTGACTGGCACTGCGGACAATCATCACCCACCGCGTATATTGCTGCTCTATGGCTCCAATCGGGAAAAATCCTACAGTCGCCTGCTAACCCTAGAAGCAGAGCGACTATTACGCCGTTTTGGCGCGGACACCCGGGCATTTCATCCCAGCGGCTTACCACTGCCCGATGATGCTCCCGCAACCCATCCCAAAGTCATTGAGTTGCGGGAACTGGTAGAATGGTCGGAAGGACAGGTTTGGTGTTCACCCGAACGGCATGGCGCAATGACTGGAGTATTCAAGTCACAAATCGACTGGATCCCGCTGAACTCCGGAGCAGTAAGGCCGAGTCAGGGAAAAACCCTGGCATTGCTGCAGGTTTGCGGAGGCTCACAGTCCTTTAACACCGTTAATCAGATGCGCATTTTGGGGCGCTGGATGCGCATGATCACCATACCGAATCAGTCCTCGGTTCCCAAAGCCTTTCTGGAGTTCGATGAGGCGGGACGCATGAAACCTTCTGCCTACTATGACCGGGTGGTGGATGTGATGGAAGAATTGATGAAATTCACCTTGCTGACGCGAGGACAAAGTGATTATCTGACTGACCGATACTCCGAACGCAAGGAATCTGCTGAGGAGTTATCGCGAAGAGTGAATCAGAAAGAAATATAAATCATGAAAACGCCCTCTGCGTAGCGGGATAAATTCACCCCGCATTTGTTACAGGTCTTCCCGGTTGATGTTAAACTGAATCCATACCCTGACTGATGAGGAACCCGATGAGCGACTCCAAAAGCATCATTGATAGCAAACACGCCCGATTAATGATTTTGGGCTCCGGCCCCGGCGGCTACACGGCTGCCATTTACGCGGCGCGGGCCAACCTTCAACCCTTACTGGTGCAAGGGATGGAGCCTGGTGGTCAATTAATGACCACGACCGATGTAGATAATTGGCCGGGTGCTGCAGAGGGCATCATGGGTCCGGAACTGATGCAGGAACTGGAAAAACAGGCACGGCGCTTTGATACAGAAATGGTGTTTGATCACATTCATAAGGCCGACCTGAGCCAGCGACCATTCCAACTCAGTGGGGACCAACACAATTATACCTGTGATGCCCTGATTCTGGCGACGGGGGCCTCTGCCAAATATCTGGGTCTGCCCAGCGAGGAAAAATTTCGCGGCAAAGGCGTTTCGGCTTGCGCCACCTGCGACGGATTTTTCTATCGCAATCAGGATGTCGCCGTCATCGGTGGTGGAAATACAGCCGTCGAAGAAGCGCTTTATCTGAGCAATATTGCCAAGCATGTCACGGTAGTCCATCGTCGCAATAAGTTTCGTGCCGAAAAAATCCTGCAGGACAAGCTGATGGCCAAGGAAAACGTGACCATCATCTGGGATCATGCCGTAGATGAAGTGCTAGGCGACCAGTCGGGCGTCACCGGACTGCGGATCAAGCATGCAGAAAACGGCAATACCCAGGATTTAGCATTGATGGGGGTATTTATTGCTATTGGCCATAAACCCAACACCGATATTTTCAAGGGACAGTTGGAAATGGATGCGGGCGGATATCTGATTACCCGTGGCGGGCGTGACGGGATGGCTACAGCAACCAGCATTGAAGGCGTTTTTGCCGCAGGTGATGTTCAGGACTATGTGTACCGGCAAGCGGTCACCAGTGCCGGAACGGGCTGCATGGCGGCTCTGGATGCAGAACGCTGGCTGGAGCAACAGGAGGATTGAAGCATGAGACGGCGGCGACCACCCAAGGCAACACCGATATCGCTCGCCGTCCATCCTGCTGAAAAGGCTTGCTTTGAAGAAGCCATGGCGGATGTAAAACGCTTTCCAGCACCCCCCATCCCCGCGCGACCCAGCCCCCCGGCACCGTTGGCCTTGCAACGGCAAAAAGACGAACTGGCCGTACGGACGGCGCTCAGTCGCACATTAAACAGCGACGAAATCCTGGAAGCAGGAGATGAATGGCTCTATTTGCAGCAGGGGCAGTCTCCTGCTCTCCTCAGAGATTTACGCAAAGGGCGTTTCCGGATCCAGTCCAGACTGGATTTACATGGTTGTACGGTTGAAGAAGCCCGACTCGAACTGGCGGCCTTTTTACACGAAGCCCAGCAGTGGCGCTGGAATTGCGTGTGCATTGTGCATGGTAAAGGATTGGGGTCTCCAGGACGCATACCCGTTCTGAAAAGACTGATAGGTGGCTGGCTGATGAAGCATCAGGAAGTGCTGGCTTTCACTCAGGCCCGTCCCGGAGAAGGCGGGGGTGGGGCTTTGCAGGTTTTACTCGGATGGCGCCGCCACCAACATTATCGGACTTGAGCCGTGTAACCTTCGCCTTCAACGGCCTGAACCAAAGTCTCAGCGTCCAGCGAGTCCCCTTCCACAGTAGCGTTGCTGCTGTCGAGATGCACGGCAACTGTCTGCACTCCGGGTACCTCCCGAAGTGCTTTTTCTACAGCAGCCACGCAGTGCATGCAGGTCATCCCCTGAACAGACAATTCAATCTGAGCCATACGCTTGACTCAACGCTGGGCAACACTACGGGGAGTCGGCTGATCCCGACTCACATCCCAGCGCCGGCGAACAGCCATGTCACCTTCCGCCTCGGACAAAGAGGCCAGAATAGGACAATTGTCTACCGAACCATGACCGGGGCAACGTTCTGCTTGAATTGCCAAGGCGGAACGCATTCTCTGCAGATCTGCGATTTTGAAATCAATCTCTGCAATTTTCTGTTCTGTCAGCGCCTTTACATCTCCCATGTCATTTTCGGCGCTGCTGCTGATGTCCAGCAACTCTTTCACCTCTGTCAGGGAAAACCCCAGATTCTGGGCACGGCGGATAAAGCGCAGCCGCAACTCGGCGTGGCTATCATAAAGACGGTAATTGGATTGGGTACGCTGCACCGGCTGAATCAAGCCAATACGCTCATAGTAACGCAATGTTTCTGCAGCCAGCCCAGCTTCACGGGCCAAGCGACCTATTGTCACGGGTGTATCCATCTTGTCTCCCTCCTTATATTGACTGAATTTTTACGCTCCACGCGTATAGTGTCCTCATTCTAAAGCATCTAGTCAACACAAAGGTCAAGCCTATCGGCGCGAACTTGCTCACGGCCCAGTAATGCTTCAATACAACTAGTTGCAAATACGCCCGCAGGCAGCGAAAACTCCAGAATTAGTGTGCTGGAATCCTGCCAGTGGTATTGCAGCGAATCCGGACGCGCGCGCAGGGCGCGGCGGGCAGCGTCCACGCCCTGCGCGGCTAATTGTTGTGGCCAATGACGGAGATTACCCAAAGTCTCTGACGCCTCGGGCAGGGCATCTAGGGCCTGTTTTTCTACGAAGGCAGCCTGATTTTCAGGAGACAGCCCGCCCCGGCCCGGCAGAGGTCCACTGGGGTGCACATCCCACTCTGCAGCACGCTGCTGCAAACTCTCCTGCTCATTGGCCTGGGCCAGAAAAATGCTGTGCGAACCGTTTAATTGCACAATTTCTCCCGCCAAGAGGACATTCCAGTTATTTTGGCGTACCCGCTCTGCCAGCACCTGATTAAAAAGTGCAGAGCGCGCCGCTGACAGCAGCAGGCCACGTTGATGACGATCCATCTTGCGCGCTGTACCGGACAACAGGCGACTAGCCTCCTGCAAATTGCGGTGACCAAAGCGTTGTGCTCCAAAATAATTGGGAAAGCCCGTTTTTTGCAAATGCTGCAAACGTGTCTCCCACAAAGCTGTTTCGCCCTGACAATGACGCAAAACCAGGCGAAAATGATTGCCCTTGAGCACCCCCCTGCGGAGCTTGCGGTCATGGCGAGTCATTTCCAGAAAATGGAGATTTTCACTTTCCAGGCTCAGCCAGTCCGGCGTTGTTCCGGCTTGTACCGGCACGGAAAAGCTCTGTCGGGTAATGGCATGCCGATCTTTCATTCCTGCATACCCCACGTCACGCACGGGGATGCTGGCAAGTTGTGCCAGCCGTTTTGCCACTTCCTGGGTATTCAGTCCGCGCTTTTCAATGAAAAACCAGTAATGCGAACCCGTACCGGAAGGCGTAAAAGGCAACATTTCCGTAACCTGAAAATCATCTTCCGTCGATTTGAGTTCGGCTTCCAGCAGGACATCTACATGCGGATAAATGCGTGGAAATAATTCAGACATGTTGAATCAAGGTCACGGCGTGGGCAGCAATTCCTTCACCCCGACCGGCATAACCCAGCTGCTCGGTCGTCGTCGCCTTGATGTTGACCGCATCCTCAGAAACCTGCAGATCTTCGGCAATGTGCGCGCACATTTGCGGTATATGGCTCGCGAGTTTGGGTCGCTGACAAACAATAGTGGCATCCACATTTCCGACCGAAAAGCCCTTTTCCTGAATCAAAGCATGACAATGCCGAAGCAAAAGACGGGAATCGGCGCCTGCAAAACGTGCATCCGTGTCGGGAAAATGGCGGCCAATATCTCCCAATGCTGCAGCACCCAGCAAGGCGTCACAAATGGCATGCAGCAAGACGTCCGCATCAGAGTGCCCAGCCAAACCCCGCTCGTAGGGAATCTTGACCCCTCCGATTATCAACAAGCGCTCGGGAACCAGAGCATGTACATCAAAACCATGACCAATACGCAGCTGCATTATTTCTCCTCGTCACGAGCCGCCAGAATGGCTGCGGCCAAAGCCAGATCATCTCCCAAGGTAATCTTGATATTATCCCCATGCCCCAGAATCAGGCGCGGACGCCAACCCTGAAGCTCCATTGCCGAAGCTTCATCGGTAATGGGCATTGCGGCACCCTGCGCCGCCTGTAGAGCGGCAAGTAATGCGGCCAGGGGGAAAGCCTGAGGTGTTAAAGCCCGCCATAACCCTTCCCGATCCACCGTACCCAGGGAAAGACCGTCTTTTTCGCGCTTGAGGGTGTCGGCAACCGGAATTCCCAGTAGTGCCCCCTCAGGTGATTCGCTCAGACTATCCAGCAAATTACCCAGGTCTTCAGCGCGCAAACAGGGTCTTGCAGCATCATGTACCAGCACCCAGTCCGTATCGGCAGCACCGGCTTTCCGTAAGGCCTCCAAACCGAGACGCACAGAATCAGCGCGTTGCTTCCCGCCTCTTACAGGGGCCAAAGGTAACGCCGGATTATCACCTATTAATTCTCGCCAAACTCCGGTTTCCAGGTCTTCGCCCGGCAGCACCAACTGCACTCCAGCTATCCGTTTTTCATGCAGAAAAATTTTCAGGGTATGCGCAAGAACAGGCTGCCCGCGCAGCAAAACATATTGTTTAGCCTGGGTTCCACCAAAACGTTGGCCCCGCCCTCCGGCTGGAATAATGATCCAGATCCGCTCCATCAATTTTCCTCAACCTATGGGATTCAGACGCAGTATCCGCAGTCTATCCAGCAAGCGCAAGCGTTTCAGCTTTTGCAGTTTAGGCACAGGCACCTTACACTAGGTTCCCTGAATTTGCTGATATGATATCCCGGATATTTTGGACTTTCCTCTCGCTTTGGGCCCTGTCCCCCGTGCAGGTAATGCACGCAGTTTCAGCCATATTTTCGGAGCTGCCGATTGTTGGCTGGCGGCCGAAATGCTCCGCAAATGGCAAAAACCTCTGTTGGTGCTCCTGCCCAATCCCCGTGATCTGGAAGAATGGCAGCGCGAGTGGTCATTTTTTGCGCCGGATCTGGATGCGCCCCTGATTTTCCCGGATCGGGAAATTCTGCCCTATGATCGTCTGGCACCTCCAGCCGATGCGACCGCCACCCGTCTCGCGACATTGGCGGCCTTACCCAATTGGCGCGGGCTGTGTCTGGTCCCTCTGGCGGCCGCTCTACAACGTCTTCCGCCCAGAAGTTTTCTTGATCAACATGCCTTTGTGCTGGCCGTGGGAGACAACCTCCAGCCCGAGCGCTTTCGGCAACGCCTGATTGATGCGGGCTACCGCAATGTCAGCGAAGTTTCCGAACCTGGAGAACTCGCCTGGCGCGGCGGCATTATTGACTTGTTTCCCAGTGGTAGCCCCCTGCCCTACCGAATTGAGTTATTTGACACCCAGGTAGAAAGCATCCGGGCATTTGATCCGGAAACCCAGCGAACTCTGGAGAAAGTATCCAGGGTGTCCCTGCTGCCTGCGCGCGAAATTCCTGTAGATGCGGCAGCACTGAATGAATTCCGCAGCCAGTTTCGGGCAAAATTCAGTGGTGATCCGCAACGTGCCGAAGTATATCGAGCGGCAAGTCGCGGGCAGGTTCCCCAGGGAGCAGAGCATTACCTGCCTCTGTTTTTCCCGGAAAGCAGCCATCTACTTACCCATTTTCCTGCGGACGGAATCATTTTCATGCCCCCTGGCCTGGAAAGCGCCAGCCAGCAGATTCGCCACGACTGGCAGGAACGCCATGAAGAGCGGGCATACGACACCAGTTATCCAATTTTGCCACCAGACGCACTTATTTTGACGCCTGCCGAATGGGAAACAGCTCTACAGAGTCGTGCTCAGGTGCATGGCGAAGCAGAAGGTCCCGGAGAAAACCTACCCTGCGGACCACTACCAGCCCTGCAGGGAAACAGCGAAACCCCTCTGTCCGCATTGGAAACTTTTCTGCGTCACCTCCCCCAGCAGGGCCGCGCCCTGATTGCTGCAGAATCTCCGGGCCGTCAGGAAGCACTATCTGAGCGCCTGAACAAAGCGGGTTTAAGTGCTACCCGCCTGAAAAACTGGCCGGATTTTCTGCTGTCCACAGAAAAAATTGCCATTACCGTAGCCCCCTTGGAGCGCGGTCTGCTGCTGAAAGAGAAAAATCAGGTCCAGTTTGCACTCATCTCGGAAGCACAGATTTTCGGTGACCGGGTATTTGCGCAAAGACGCAGTGCGCAGGTCCGCCAACGTCATGTGGAAGGCATGGTTCGCGATCTGGGCGAACTGCAGCCCGGCGATGCGGTCACCCACGAAGAATATGGCATTGGACGTTTTCAGGGAATGAGCACGCCTTTTGCGGCCCAAGGCGACGTCAACGAATACGTGGTACTGGAATATGCCCAGGGAGATTTGGTGTATGTCCCGGCAGATCATTTGGATCGCATTGCCCGTTACGTGGGAAACGGGGCCGCCGAGCCCGTTCTATCCCGTCTGGGTAGTCCGCATTGGGATAAGGCTAAAACCAGAGCGCGGGAAAAAGCCATTGATGCAGCCAGTGAGCTGCTGGACATCTACGCCAGACGAGCGGCCCGCCAAGGCCGGGCTTTTGCGGCTCCGGATGAAGCTTATTGGGACTTTGTCTCCCGTTTCCCCTTTGAAGAAACGCCCGATCAACAACAAGCCATTGACGCCGTCATTGCCGACATGATCAGCCCGCATCCCATGGATCGTCTGGTTTGTGGTGATGTGGGGTTCGGCAAAACCGAAGTGGCGTTGCGGGCAGCCTTTCTGGCCGCCCATGGCGGGGCACAGGTCATGGTTCTGGTACCTACCACTTTGCTGGCCCAGCAGCACTATGAAAACTTTCAAAACCGCTTTGCCGGAATACCGCTGCGGATCGAGGTCCTGTCCCGTTTTCAGAAGGGCAAAACCCACAAGGAAATCCTGGCCGCCACCCAAGCCGGAGATGTCCGGATTCTGATCGGAACCCATCGCCTGCTCCAGAAAGATGTGGCTTTTAAGGATCTCGGCCTGTTGATTCTGGACGAGGAGCACCGCTTTGGTGTGCGGCAAAAGGAGCAGATCAAGGCCCTGCGTGCCGAAGTGGATATTCTCACCCTGACGGCCACGCCTATTCCCCGCACCCTGAATTTGTCCCTGGCCGGATTGCGGGATTTATCCATCATCGCCACTCCACCCCAGCGTCGACAACCAGTGCGTACTTTTGTGCAGATCTGGGAAGACGCTGTGGTCGTCGAAGCCTGTCAGCGCGAATTACATCGCGGCGGACAAATTTATTTTCTGCACAATGAAGTGCGCGATATCGAACGCATGGCCAGCAATCTTAGACGCCTGCTTCCCGAGGCCCGGCTCCGGGTCGCCCACGGGCAAATGCCTGAAGGCGAGTTGGAGGCGGTCATGCTGGATTTTTATCATCAACGCTTCGATATTCTGCTCAGCACCACGATCATCGAATCCGGCATCGACAATCCCCACGCCAATACCATACTCATCAATCGCGCTGATAAATTTGGCCTCGCGCAACTCCACCAGCTTCGGGGTCGGGTAGGACGCTCCCATCAACGGGCTTATGCGTATCTGTTTACTCCCGATGTGCGCGCCATGAGTGATGATGCCCGGCGCCGCCTGGATGCCATTCAATCTCTGGAAGATCTGGGGGTCGGTTTTGCCCTGGCCAGTCATGATCTGGAAATTCGTGGAGCCGGTGAACTTCTGGGAGAAGAGCAAAGCGGGCACATGGATGAAGTGGGTTTCACGCTCTTTATGGAATGGCTCAACGACGCGGTTGCCGCCATCCGTGCCGGCAAGGATCCCCGCAGTCTGGCCGAACAACGCGCCAGCGGACCGGAAATTCATCTGAATACGGCGGCACTGATTCCCGACGATTATCTGCCCGACGTGCACTTACGTTTGCAACTATACAAGCGCCTCAGCGATGTCCGCAGTGATTCCGCCATTGGTGAAATCCTGGTGGAAATGATCGACCGATTCGGACCGTTGCCAGACCCGACCAGAACCTTGCTGTGCCAGACCCAGCTGCGCCTCCTGGCCAGTCAAATCGGCATTGATCAGATTGATGCCGGACCTTCCGGAGCACGCCTGCAATTCGCCCAGGAAAATCAGGTATCCCCGGAAAAAATCATTGCGCTTATTCAGCGTCCGCACAGTGTTTATCAACTGGATGGTGGCCAACGCCTCAGAATTCGTCAGGATTTACCCGACGGCGAGGCGCGCTGCCAAAAAATCATTCAACTCATTGAACCATTAAGGAATCATGCATGAGCAGCACGCGCCTTGCCATATTGAGTCCCGCTGGACGTGGCCCCATGACTTTACCCTCCAGCATGGGGCAATTTGTTCATAGTACAGAAAGCCATCAGGAAGTATGGGGATGCTGGCTACAAAGCTGGAGTTTGCCGGTTGCCATCAGCGCAATTGCGCCTTTTCTGGATGAATTATCGCGGCAGGCCTTGCATCAGGAACGGGAAGTTTTCTGGTCCCCCATAACCAGTGTAGACAGCGTCTCCCGTATGGTATTACGCGGCGCGGCACAGCCCGAGGCACTGCGCCGGGCATTGACGACCCTGCATCTTCAGAACAGCATGCCTGGCCGCATACTCCATGCCCAGGGCGATAGTCTGGCCATTGCCATTCACGGCCCTCAAGCTCCAGTTCCTGCAGCCAATCGGGCCCTGACTGACGCTCTGGAAGGTATCCAGCTTGATCTGGCCATAACACCACTCTGGGAGGCTGGTCACTTTAAGCTGTTGTTG
Source organism: Acidithiobacillus concretivorus (assembly GCF_018853445.1). Lineage (GTDB taxonomy): Bacteria > Pseudomonadota > Gammaproteobacteria > Acidithiobacillales > Acidithiobacillaceae > Acidithiobacillus > Acidithiobacillus concretivorus. Next base: position 151 of record NZ_JABELD010000064.1, on the reverse strand, counting down.
ACCGATATGGACTCCACCTTAATCAGCATTGAATGTATTGATGAAATGGCGGATCATCTGGGCCTCAAACGGCAGGTTGCCGCCATTACCGAACGCTCCATGGCGGGTGAACTGGACTTTCAAACCTCCCTGCGCGAGCGCGTGCACTTGC